>CAMYJM010000015.1:15925-17812 GCA_947258635.1 uncultured Acidimicrobiaceae bacterium | reverse complement strand
CCGCAACGTCAGGTCTCCCACCTCGATCACGGCTTCAGCGGAGCCGCCCGCGTCCTCCCAGCCGATCGCAACGATGCCGCCCGGCGAGGAGGAGAACTCCCGAATCCCGCCGCGTGGCGTCGAGCGGCGTTCCCAGTTCACGCCATCGCGCGTGGCCCATATCCCGGGCGCGCCGGTCTCCAAGTCGGTTCCCGCCACATACAACCCGTCGTTCAGAGCCGCCAATGCCTCGAGCGAGGCGGCCAGGCTCGGCCGCGTCCACCCGTCGCCCGAGCGCAGCCAGACCACTCCGCCGAATTCGGTTTGCGTCAGAACCGCCTCGGCAACACCCGTTGTCGCGTAGGAGGCGTATTCGAAGGCGAGCGGCGGCGCCGAGTCGAAGGCGACGATCCAGTCGATCCCGTCCCGGCTGGCCCACAGCATCGGTCGTGGCCTACTCACCGGACCGTGGCTGCCGGCGAGGGCGAACCCTGACTCGGTAACGGCGACGGTCTCGACGCTGGTGTAGACGTTGAACGGGCGACCGGGCGCATCGATTTCGTCGACAGGCAGTTCCGACCGGATCCACGGACCGCGTTCGACGGACGTGAAAACCATCGCCGTGGTGCCGCCTCCCGGCAAGCTCTCGCTGCCGACTAGAACCAGGATCTGCGATGTCGCCGCCACATGTCGCAGGTGATCGCCGGGAGCCATGACGGGCGCCGGGATCTCCTCCCAATCCAGCCCGTCGGCCGATCGCATCAGCACCGGCGAGCCCTGGATGCTGGTCAGTAGGTGGAAGTCGGTCCCGTAATGGGCCAACGACATGAGCGATTCAGGGCTTCGGGGCAGCGCGACCGGTTGCCACACGGCGTTCTCCGCAGTCAGCGGAACGGAGGAGCCCACCGTGGGATTGGGATCGGAGCCATCGCAGCCGCCGACGAGGATCACGATACCGGCCACCGCTGCGATGGCCCATCGATGTGTCGCCTTCATGTGAGCCCGAGGCTAGTGGGGCGGCTCTACAGCGAGCCGATCACATACGTTGACCTGGACTAGTCGCGCCGCAGAGCCAGGGCCACGGCTTCAGTCCGGCTGTGAACGCCGAGCTTGGACAGGATGTGCTGGATGTGGTTGCGCACGGTCGCCGGCGACAGAAACAGCCGCTCGGCGATGGAGGCGCCGTCGAGGCCCTCTGACAGCAGCCGCAGCACATCACGCTCGCGGGGCGTCAAAACATCGAGGCGTTTGTTGCCGTTGCCGGCGACCGGATCGCGACCGCCGAGGCGTTCGACGACGACCCGTTCCAGTTCCGGGGGAAGCGAGACCTCCCGGATCAGGTGCACGAGGCGGCATTGTCCCCGCAGCTCGAGCGGCGGCACGATGGTAGAGGCACTGAGCCACAGAGTCTTGCCGGCGGCAGAGCGACCCAGCACCTGCTGAGTTTCGATCACCTGCTCGGGCGCGCCGGGCTCGACGGCGGGGCAAAAACCGTCGCACATCCCGTCGCCACACCTGTCACGCCAGCCGAGAATCTCGTTGCAGGATTTCCCCAGAGCTTCCTCCGGTTCGTATCCCAGGAGTGTCGTCGCCGCGTGGTTCCAGGCGATGATGCCGAAGTCGCCGTCGATGGCCACCATGGCATCGGATGTCCTGCCAAGGACATCCAGCAAATCGGCGAGATCACCGCCGATCCCCGGTTTGATCGCGGTCACAGCGTCCATATACAGACGACTGTATACGCATCAGGCTCTCTACGCTCGGCTCTGGCTCCTCAGAACGGCCAGAATCCCACCGGCTTCGAGGATCTCGAGCATCTCCGGCGGTAGCGATTCGCCCTGCAATTCGGCACCACTTCCCACATTGCGAACCTTGCCGGAGGCGAGATCCACCTCAGCGGTCTCACCG
>CAMYJM010000015.1:0-15895 GCA_947258635.1 uncultured Acidimicrobiaceae bacterium | reverse complement strand
CGGCAGCCCGACGGCGACCGCGTTGCGCATGAACAGCCGGCCGAGTGACTCGGTGACAACACAGGCCACCCCGAGTGCCTTCAGGTTCTCGGGGGCCGTTTCCCGGCTGGACCCGCACCCGAAGTTGCGACCGGCGACGACCACGTCTCCGGGCTTGACCTCGGGGGCGAATGCCGGGTTCACCGACTCCAGAACGTGAAGCTTGCGAACCTCGACCGGATCGAGAGCGTAGGCGCCTGGAGACAGCACGTCGGTGCTGATGTCGTGATCGAACTTCCACACCCGGCCCGACATGAGGTCGTTACCCAATGTCCACCACCTCCATCGTCCTGGGGTCGGCGATCCGGCCCACGATGGCGGAGGCCGCCACCGTCGCCGGCGAACCGAGGAAGATCTCGGCAGCGGCGGCTCCCATCCGGCCGGTGAAGTTGCGGTTGTGGGTGCCGATACAGCGCTCTCCGGGGCCGAGCAGCCCGCCGTGCCCGCCGAAACAGGGCCCACACCCGGGAGCGAGGATGGTCGCCCCGGCATCGATCAGCGAAGCCAGCACGCCGCTGTCCATCGCCTCCTGCATGACCCGCCGTGAGGCCGGAGCCACCAGCAGGCGGACTCCCGGCGCCACCTTCTGGCCGTGGAGGATCTCCGCCGCCGCTCGCAGATCTTCGATCCGGCCGTTGGTGCACGACCCGATGAAGGCCTGATCGATCGTGATGCCTTCGACCTCCTCGATCGGGCCGACCCGATCGACCTCGTTGGGCATCGCCACCTGAGGAGCCAGATCTGACAGCGCCACCTCGTAGACGGCTTCGTACTTGGCATCGGCATCGGGCGCGAAGGGATCACAGCCTTCGCCGCCGTGATCCCGCAGATAGACATCGGTGATCTCATCTGCGGCAAACATGCCGAACTTGGCACCCATCTCGACCGCCATGTTGGCCACGGTGAGCCGGCTCGACATGTCGGTGGTGGCCACCGCCGGGCCGGCGAATTCCATCGCCCGATACTGGGCGGCGTCGGCGCCGTAGCGGCCGGCCAAGAATAGAATCACGTCTTTCCAAACGACGCCCGGCTGCAACGATCCGGCTATGTCGAAGCGGAGCGTCTCGGGCACCCGGAACCAGAGCTTGCCGGTTGCCAGGGCGTAGACCATGTCGGAGGTGCCGATCCCGGTGCCCCCGGCTCCGAGGGCGCCGTACGTGGTCGAGTGCGAGTCGGTGCCGACGATGAGCGACCCGGGTCGCACGTGGCCCCGCTCCGGCAGCAGCTGGTGGCAAATCCCCTCGCCGGCATCGTAGAAGGTGCTGATACCGAGTCGAGCAACGTGTTCCCGGATCCTCTGATGGGCGGCGGCCGCTTCCGCGGTGGGAGCCGGCACGAGATGGTCGACCACGACGATGGTTCGATCCGGATCAAAGACCTTTTCGAAGCCGACGTCCTGCAACAGCCCGAAGACTCGGGCCGCAAAGATGTCATGGAGAAGGGCCGTTGCGATTTCGGCGACGACAAACTCCCCCGCGCTCACGCTGTCGCGTCCGGCCGCTTTGGCCAGAATCCGTTCGGCGAGGGTCATACCCATGGTGCGATTACCTCCATCAACCGGCCCCCAGGCTACGGCCCCCACAGACATAAAGCGTCTGGCCGGTCACGTAGGACGCCTCATCGGATGCCAGGAAGAGGACCGCATTGCCGATATCTTCGGGGGTCCCGATACGCTTGGCCGGGATCGTCTTGACCAGGCGCTCCTGGACCTCTTCCTTCAATCCTCGGAATAGCGGCGTGTCCACCAGCGCCGGGGCGACGGCGTTGGCGGTGATCCCGTAGCGGGCCATCTCGAGGGCCAGCGTGCGCGTCAGGCTGATCACGGCGCCTTTGGACGCGGCGTAGTTGGCCTGGCCGGGCCCGCCCAACCAGGCGCGCGACGAGATGTTGACGATGCGGCCGTACTCCTGCTCCATCATGTGCGGCGCCACGGCGCGGCATGTCAGGAACTGCGACTTGAGGTTCACCTGGAGAACGGTGTCCCAGTCCTCCTCGCTCATCTTGGCGAGCCAGCCATCGCGAGCCATCCCCACATTGTTCACCAGGATGTCGACTCGACCGTGGGCGTCGAGCGCGGCCGCCACAAGTCCCTCGACACCTTCGGCATTCGACACGTCGGCGGCGTGGCCCACGGCGCCTAGGGCGGAGGCGACGGCGTCCACCTTCTCGGGCACGAGGTCGTTGACCACGACCTTGGCTCCGGCGGCGGCAAGCACCCGGGCGATGCCCTCACCAATCCCCTGGCCCGAACCGGTGACAATGGCAACTCGATCCTTCACGTTCACGTTGGTTTCCTCCTCGGGTCGGTCATCTGCCCTTGAACTCCGGCGGCCGCTTCTCAATGAACGCCTGGATTCCCTCGTTCCGGTCCTCGCTGGCGCGCAGCACGGCATGGCTCGTCGATTCCAGCTCGAGCCCGGTTTCGAGGTCCGTCTCGGTGGCCCGGTTGATCAGCTCCTTCACCCGGTCGTGGGAGAGCGGAGCCCGGCTGGCGATACGCTGCGCCAGCTCCATCGTCTCCTTCAGCAGGTCTTCATCGGGAACGACCCGGTTGACGAGCCCCATGCGCAACGCGTCTGCCGCGCTGACGTGGTCCGCGGTGAACATCAACTCCTTGGTGAACCCGGGCCCGATCAGCCGGGTGGCCCGCTGCGTACCACCCGCGCCGGGCAGGCTGCCGACCTTGGCCTCCGGGAAGCCGAGACGGGCCCCCTCCGCGGCTACTCGGAGGTCCCCGGCGAGGGCCAGCTCGAGGCCGCCTCCCAGGGCGTAACCGCGGATGGCGACGATGACCGGCACGTGAAGCTTCTCGATGCGGCCGAACACACTGCGCACCAGCAGCCCGAGCGGATCATGGATCAGGCCCGGCTCGTGTTCCTTGCCCCGGCTCTTGAGATCGGCGCCCACGCAGAACGCCTTCTCCCCCGCCCCGATCACCACCAGCGCCCGGGTGTCCGGGTCGGTCTCGACACCATCGAGGATCTCGCCCATCGTTACGAGCATCCCGACGGTCAGCGCATTGAGCGCATCCGGCCGGTTCAGCGTGAGTACCCCCACACTCCCGTCCCGCTCGTACAGAACCGGCTGCTCCTCCTGGGCACCCGCCTGTTCATCCGTCACGCCCGTCTCCTCTCATCGTTCTGTCTCATCCTGTTCGACGCCGCCCACGACACCATCGTGCAGCAACTGCGCAATCTCGTCATCTGTGAACCCGCACTCGCTCAGGATCGCCGCAGAATGCTCCCCGGGTAACGGGGGCGGCGGCCCGGTCACGTCGCCCGGCGTAGCGGAGAATCGGCCGGGGAAGACCGGCGAGCTGACGTCTCCCGTCGCCGGATGGTGCACGGTGACCAGCGAGCCACTCTTGGCCACATGCTCCTCGGCCACCAGTTCCGGGTAGCTCAGCAGCGGACCGCACAGGATGTCGGCCTCGTCGAGCACGGCGATCCACTCGGCGGTGGTCCGAGTACCGAACAGCGGTTCCAGTACCGCACGAAGCTCGGGCCGGGCCCGCACCCGCTTCTCATTGCTGTCGAAACGGGGATCGGTCGCCAGCTCGGGGTGGCCCAGGGCCCCACACAGTGCCGGCCAGCGTTTCGCCGTGTAGGCCGCCACCATGACGTGGCCGTCGCTGGTCGGAAACGCTTCGTTGGGAGCGGCGTACGGGGCGGCGCTGCCCAGCCGCTGCGGGGACTGGCCGCTGGCGAGGAACATCGAGAGCGGCACGACCTGATACGCGAGCAGCGAGTCGAGCAAGGAGACGTCTACCCGCTGCCCGCTCCCGATCCGCTCCCGGGCAAACAACGCCGCCAGGATCGCCTGGGAGGCGAACACGCCGCCGGCCATGTCGGCGGCCGGGACGCCGACTTTCACCGGCGGGCCGTCTGCCGTGCCGGTAACGCTCATGATCCCGCCCATGGCCTGGGCGACCCCGTCGACACCGGGACGGTCGCGCCATGGGCCGCTCTGCCCAAATGCCGAGATGGCGGCGTAAACCAATTGGGGATTGCGCGCCGCCATCGCTTCGTAGCCAATACCGAGGCGATCGGCGACTCCGGGCCGGAAGCTCTCGAGGGCAACATCACTCCGCTCGGCCAGCCGCAGCACCACGTCGGCGCCGCCGGGTTTCTTGAGGTCGATCACCGCGCTGCGCTTGTTGCGGTTCATCCCAAGGAATGCGGCGGCGGCCCCGGCAACGAAAGGCGGGCCGAGCCGGCGGCCCCACTCCCCTCCCGGCGGCTCCACCTTGAGGACGGTGGCGCCCATGTCGCCGAGGTGCATGGCGCAAGTGGGCCCGGCAGCCCCCTGCGAGAGGTCGAGGACCGTTATGCCTTCAAGCGCTCCGCTCATGTGCAATCTCTTCGACTGGAGGCATCAGCTGCGGCACCGCGGCACCGCGGACGGTGAACCGGGAAAACTCCGTCGCTATCTCGTCGGCGCTGCGGCTGCCGTCCGGACGGTACCAACGCACGACCGAGTTGCACATCCCCAGGATGGCCTTGACTGCCAGACCGGGGTCCTGGTCGACGAACACCCCGAGGCCGACTCCCTCTTCATAGATCTGGCGGAACAGCAGTTCGTAGCGGTCGCGGTTGCGAATGTGAGCGGCCATGAAGTCGGGGGCGAGGAAGCGCCCCTCCTCCATGAAACAGGCCACCGCATCACGGTCCCGCATCGCTTCGACGGTGTGGATGTAGACCGCCCGGCTGAGCCGCTCGGCCGGGGGGAGGTCCGAATGCGCCACATCGTGGACGAGGGGGGTGACCCGATTGACGGTCAGCTCGATGATCTCCGACAACAAGGCTTGTTTGCTCGGGAAGTGGTGATAGAGGCTCGACTTCGTGATACCGACTTCGCTCGCCAGCTCGGCCATGCTGGTCCCGTTGAACCCCTTCTCGCGGAACAGCGCCGCCGCCTCCTGGCGGATCCGCTCCCTGGTGGTGGGCTCGCTCGTCACGCCGGAGCCCCGTTGACCAGCTCCATTCCGGCGCGGAGCGCCTCGAGGTTCATCTCCCGATGCTTGGCGGGAACTCGCCGGGCAACGGCATCGCTGAGGGCATCCGCATCGACCAGGCCGGCATATGCCTGGAGCACTCCGAGGGCGACGACGCCGGTGACCAGCTGCCCACCGGACACGGCGCGCGCCGTATCGACGACGGCAAAATCGGACGTGACCTCGTCGCCGGCTTCGGGAGCGCAACGGCTGTCGACGATCACCCGGCCGCCGGCCGCCACCTCTGGGCGATAACGGGCGAAGGCCTCCCCGCTCAACGCCACCAGCAGGTCGATATCGTCGGCCAGCGGAAACCCGATCTCGTCGCCGGCGATGACCACATCCGACCGGCTGGCGCCCCCGCGTGACTGAGGACCGTAAACCTGGTTGTGAGTGGCGTTGCTTCCAGAGAGAATCGCCGCTTCGGCAAGGATGCGTCCCGCGGTCACCACACCCTGGCCCCCGGCGCCGGCGATGCGGATCTCGTTGCGGCTCACAGTGGCTCCTGACGGCGCACGCCGGTGAAGACCGGCCGGATGTCCCTCTCGAGCACACCCGTCGTCATCCCGAGGGGCACGGCCGAAGACGGCACGTGCTCGACGAACTTCTTCTCGGACAGTGGCACCGCCACCCCGGCGTCGCGGCGCGCCATCCATGTGAGCATGTCGGCGCCGCCGCCGACCTTGTTGTAGCGCCCGTAGTACTCGGGGCAGTCGCTGATGATCTCAATGAAGGAGAAGCCGGGGTGCCTCACGCCGTCGGCAATGACCTTGCTCATCTCGATGGGGTTGGCCGCCAGGACCCGGGCGACGAACGAGGCCCCGGCGCCGATCATGAGCTTGCAAGCGTCGAAGTTGGGCTCGGTGTTGCCGGCGGGGGTGGTGGAGGCGACTGCGCCCTCCGGCGTCGTTGGTGCCGCCTGGCCTCCCGTCATTCCGTAGATCGAGTTGTTGAGCAACATCACCGTTATGTCGATGTTGCGGCGGGCAGCGTGGATCAGGTGGTTACCGCCGATGGCGAGCCCGTCGCCGTCTCCGGTGATCACCATGACGTGCAGGTCGGGGCGCGCCAGCTTGAGGCCCGAAGCGAAAGCGGGGGCCCGGCCGTGGGTGCCGTGCAGGGTGCAGAAGTCGATGTAGCCGACGATCCGGCTGCTGCAACCGATGCCGGCGACCACCGCCACCTTGTCTTGATCGAGCTGTAGCTGATCGATCGCGGCGAGAAAGCCGCGCATCACGATGCCGTGGGCGCATCCCGGGCACAGCACGTGCGGCATGGCCCATTCCCGCAGGTAAGTCTTGACGTCGGCCATCAGTTCCCTCCTCCGGCGGCGGTGACGGCGCCGACCAACTCGCTCGGTGTGATCGGCTCCCCGTCGGCCCGCAAGTGCCCGACGACCTCGGCTTGCCCGGCGGCGGCACGCTCCACTTCGCCGATCAGCTGACCGAGATTCATTTCGGCGACAATGACTTTGTCGACCTGCTTGGCGGCCACCGCCACCTGCCGGCCGGGGAAGGGCCACAGCGTGGTGGGCCGAATCAGCCCCGCCTTGATGCCCGCCTCCCGGACACGGAGTACGGCCTCGCGGGCCGAGCGCCCGACGATGCCGTAGGCGAAGAACGCCACTTCGGCGTCGTCCAGCATGAAGGTCTCGGCGGCCGATATCTCATCCTCGTGGTCGGCCACCTTGCTGTGAATCCGGCTGAGCAGAGCCCCGGCAACCGCGCCGTCGTCTGTGGGGAAGCCTCGTTCGTCGTGAGACAGGCCGGTGACATGAAAACGGTGGCCGTCCCCGAACGCGGGCAGCGGGGGCACGCCGTTGGGGCCCGCCGCCTTGGGCCGGAAGTCGACGGAATCGGGCGCGGGGCGGACCCGGTCGATGATCTCCACTTGATCCGGCAGCCGCACGCTCTCGCGGGTGTGGCCGATGACCTCGTCGTAGATGAGGATGACGGGTGTCCGGAACCGCTCGGCCAGGTTGAAGGCCCGCACCGTGAGATCGAACACCTCGCCGACCGAGGAGGGGGCGAGCACGATCGCGGGATGATCGCCGTGGGTACCCCAGCGGGCCTGCATCACATCGCCTTGGGACGGTGAGGTCGGCAATCCCGTGCTGGGCCCACCGCGCATGACGTCGACGACGACACAAGGCACCTCGGCCATGGTGGCGAAACCGATGTGCTCTTGCATCAGTGAGAAGCCGGGCCCGCTCGTGGCTGTCATCGCCTTGGACCCGGCCAGCGAGGCACCGATCACGGCGGCCAGCGACGCGATCTCGTCTTCCATCTGTACGAACACGCCGCCCGCATCGGGCAGCAGGCGCACCATGTGCTCGGCGATCTCCGAAGACGGGGTGATGGGGTAGCCGCCGTAGAAAGTGCAGCCGGCCGCCAGTGCGCCGCGAGCGCAGGCCTCGTTACCTTGGACGAGTCGGGCCTCGCTCATGTCCCCCCTCCCGCCGTGTTGGCATCGCTGACGGCCACCGGGCTCCGCGGCGGGTGAATCTCGATGGCGAAGTCGGGGCACAGCAGCTCGCAGAGCCGGCACCCGGTGCAGGCCTCGGGATCGATGATGTTCAACTTGCCGTCAACATCAACCGCCAGGCAATACTCCGGACACACCCGCGAGCAGATGTCGCAGCCCTTGCACCACACATGGTTGATGTCGATCTCATGAGGACCGGAGAAGCCTTCGGGAGCCAGCGGCGGCCGCGGGACGCGGGCTTGCGGGAACTCGCGGCCCGCCCGGAACGCCGCCAAGTTGATCTCTACTGTGCCGCGGGGCACGAGCCGTTCGATGGCGCTCTCCCAGTGGGCCATGTCGATGTCGAGGAAGGCGGCTACCGAACCGAGCAGGACGCTGTTGGCCGCCCGCACGTTGCCCAGCTCGGTGGCCGTCGCCGCGGCGTCGATCAGGCGAGTCTTCAGCTCCCGGTCGTTGAAGAGATCGACGTCGATGCCGGGATAGCGGGCGGTCCACGATCGCCTGTCGTTACAGGCACCCGGGGGCACGATCGTGCGAACGTCGGCGACGACGGCGCCACCCTCGCGCACGTACTCCACCCAGCGGATCGCCTCGGCCCACTCGAACGCGGCCAGAACCTCGGCACTCCCCTTGGGCACCAGCGGGGAGTCGACGTCCTCGCCCCAGCGGATGTGGCTGAACACGGAGCCGCCCCGCTGCGCCATGCCGTGGACCTCGCTTTGCTTGACGTCGAAACCGGCGCCGAGCAGAGCGTCGGCCACGATCATGCTGGCCAGGATCACGCCCTGGCCGCCGACGCCCGAGAGCAGCAGGCCGCGGGTTCCTTCAGACACCGGCAGCCTCCTTCGGCACGGGCACGATCGCCAGTGGCGGGCACAGCTGGGCACACAACGTGCAGCCCGTGCAGGTAACCGGGTCGATCACCACCTTGCGGCGGCCTTCGAACAACTCGTCCGACCAAACGATGGACGGGCAGCCCGCCGTCATGCAGGCCTGGCACGCCGTGCAGGCGTCTGCGATGACCTTGAACGGGGTGTCGCGGATCTTTGTCGGCGCCTCGACGCACGGGCGATTGGTGATCACGACCGACGGCCCGGCATACTCCATGGCGCTCTCGATGGCACCGTACGTGGCCGCCAGGTCGTAGGGGTCGACAACCCTGACATCTTTGACGCCGAGTGACTCGCAGAGGCCGACCAGATCGATCGGAGTGGTGTCGCTGCCCTGCAGCGTGACTCCGGAGCCCGGGTGCTCCTGGCCGCCGGTCATCGCTACCGTGCCGTTGTCGAGGATCAGGACCGTGATATTGGCCTTGTTGTAGACCGCTTCGATGAGGCCGGGGATCCCGCCGTGAAGGAAGGTGGAGTCGCCGATGGTGGCGACCACGGGGCCTTCGGCGCCACCGGACGCAGCCATGCCGACTGCCATTCCGATGCTGCTCCCCATCGCCACGCAGGTGTCCATCGCCGCCAGCGGCTGCAACGCGGCGAGGGTGTAGCAGCCGATGTCACCCGTAACGACTGCGCCGAGCCGCTTCAACGCGAGGAACGGAGGAGTATGCGGGCAACCGGGGCACATCAGCGGGGGCCGGGTCACGGTCGTCGGGGCCGCCACGATCGGGGGGAGCTCCGGCAGGAGCCCGGCGGCGGCAAACCCACGCCGCACCAGGTCCGGGTTGAGCTCGCCGGCCCGGGGGAAGAAGGCTTTTCCTTCGACCGCGATGCCGGCGGCGCGGATGGCGTCTTCGACGTGCGGGTCGAGCTCCTCGACAACGAACAGCCGGTCGACCGAGTCGGCGAAGGCGCGAATGCGCTTCATCGGCAGCGGGTAGCTCAAGCCGAGCTTCAGGATCGGGGCGTTGGGGACCACCTCGCGCACGTAATGGTGGGCGATACCAGAGGTGATGACTCCGAACTCCGTGCCGGAGCCGGACTCGACGGTCAGCGGGCTGGACTCGACGTAGGTGGCGAGCTGTTCGAGACGCTCCAGCAGCACCGGACGCCGGGTACGGGCATGAGCCGGGATCATCACGTACTTGATCGGATCGCGGGTGAATCCGCGGCCCGGGCGCTCGGTACGCAACCCCACCTCGACGATGCCTCGGTTGTGCGACACCCGCGTTGTCGTGCGCACCAGGACCGGCGTGTCGAACTGCTCCGAGATCTCGAAGGCCAGCGCGGTGTATTCCTTCGCTTCGGCGCTGTCGCTCGGCTCGAGCAGCGGGATGGCGGCCATCCGGGCGTACGCCCGGTTGTCCTGCTCGTTCTGTGAGCTGTGCATCCCCGGGTCGTCGGCGCTGACGACCACGAGCCCGCCGCCGACACCGGTGTAGGCGGCGGTCATCAGAGTGTCGGCGGCAACGTTGACGCCGACGTGCTTCATCACCGCCAGCGCCCGCACGCCGCCGATGGATGCTCCCAGCGCCACGTCGAGAGCGACTTTCTCATTGGGAGACCAGCGAACGTCGAAGTCGGTGCGATCGGCGATCGATTCCAGGATCTCGGTGCTCGGCGTGCCCGGGTAGCCGACGGCCACGGCGACCCCGGCCTCGACGGCGCCCTGGGCCACGGCCTCATTGCCGGAGAGCAGCACCCTCGACCCGGTCCCGGCGGCAGATGCGGTTTCCGAGGTCACTGCGCAGCCGAGGAACTGAGGAGCCCGAGGATCTCGGCCTCAGCCAGCACGTGATCCGATGCCTTGGCAGCCGCCAAGATCTTGTCGACCGTCGTTTCGTCGCATTCGTACCCGCGTTTGGTGAGCCAGGCGACGGCGTTCGCCTTGCCGCTCATCGGGCCGACGGTGATCTCCTGCTCGCGGCCGAGCTCGTCGGCGGGTACTCCGCTGTAGATGCGGTTGGCCAACCAGGTGTCGCCGGTCCGGATCGCCTTGAGCACCGCGGCAGCGTGGACCCCGGTGCTGGTCTCGAAGGCGTCCTTGCCCACTGCGGGAAGGTTGTGCGGCACCGGCGTGTCCGTCGCTCTCGAGACCGCATCGCAGTAGGCCGGCAAGCTGTGCAGATCGGCATCGAGCCAACCGAGGAGCTTCAGGTTGACGAGCAGCACTTCCATGGGGGCGTTGCCGACACGTTCTCCGATGCCGAGGCCGCAGCCGTGGACCCGATGAGCCCCTGCCGAGAGGGCGGCGAGTGAGTTGATGACGCTGAGGTTGCGGTCGCGATGGCCGTGCCAGTCAATCTTCACGTCTACGCCGGAATCGGCGACGATATCCCTGGCGAAAGCCACCAGCGCCCGAACCCCCCAGGGAGTGGCGTGGCCGACCGTGTCGGCGAGACAAATCCGGCGGGCGCCGGCTTCGATGGCGGCGGTGTAGACCTCACGCAGCACCTCGGGCTGGGCCCGGGTGGTGTCCTCCGTCACGAACATCACCTCGAGGCCCTCGTTGCGGGCCAGAGTGATCGCTTCGTGAGCGGTCTTGGGAAGGAACTCGTCTTCCCACCCTTCCACGAACTTGCGGATGGGGCTCGAGCCGAGGAACAAAGATGCCTCGATGGGGAGGCCGGAGCGCTGCTGGGCTTCCGCGATAGGCAGGATGTCGGAAGCGTGGGTGCGCCCGGCGCAGTTGGCCTCGATGGGCAGACCTTCGTTCTTGATCTCCTCGGCGAGTCGGACGATGTGGTCGAGCATGGCCGGCCCGGCGCCGGCGTAACCGATGTCGGCGAAGTGAATGCCCAGATCCGCGATGCAATGGAGGATCTCGAGCTTCTCGTCGATGTTGGGTTGGCGCACAGATGGACTCTGCAGGCCATCGCGCAAAGTCTCGTCGTCGAGCTCGACGGTGTCGGGACGGGCGATCTGTGCCTCGCCGACCAGGTTCCAGTCGAATAGATACTCTTCTTCTTTGCTGCGGGTCTTCTCAACGTGTGCCACGTCGCCTCCTCGGGGCGGAAATCAACTCGGTGGCCGGTGTTTTGGCTAGCCGTCCGGCCGGTCGGTTGGTTAAGGTCAAGACTCCCAGTCCCAGCGCCTGGTGGCAATCCGTCGCATGCTTCATTTCTCTGATGCATTTGCATCAGTTCGTTGTTGCTGCCTCTGCGGCGAGTAGTGCGGCCTGAGGATTCTCCCGGCCATGAGCCTTATGCATCACATAAATAGAGCCGCAAGCCCATTGACGGGACCGCGCGGCCGGGAGAGACTCGCTCTAGACGACCGAACGGCCGGACGGTTCGGCGTGTCATTGTGACGCGACCCGGCGGTCCGACCGCCTGAGGAGGAATATTGACTGGATCTGCGGTCGGAGTCTCTTTCCGTCCGGGCGAATTGGAAGTACGCCCCGACGGTTCCGGCAACCTATTGGGCAGCCGCTGCGGCGACTGCGGCGCCCACTTCTTTCCCGTTCGTGAGGCCTGCTCGGGCTGTCTCAGCAGCAACCTCGAGACGGTCCCCTTCTCGACCGAGGGAGTCCTCTACACGTTCTCGATAGTCAGGCAATCGACGCCTGCTTTCGAAGTCCCCTACGCTCTGGGCTACGTGGACTTCCCCGAAGGCGTTCGCATCATGGGCCAGATCAGTGGAATCGAGCTCGATGAGATCAAGATCGGAATGCCGGTGGTCCTGTCGCTCGAGCCGTTCGGCGAGGACGACGAGGGGAACACCTTGACGGGATACCGATTCGTACCAGCGGAGGCGCATAGTGACTGACGTACACGTAGTCGGAGTCGGGATGACCCGATTCGGCAAACACCCCGACCGCGATGCCGCCGACCTCGGTGCCGAGGCCCTGCACGGCGCGGTCGCCGACGCCGGCATCGACCCGAGGCTCATCGAGGCCGCCTATGTCGGTCACGTCTTCCAGGGCATGGTCACCGGGCAGCGCGTTCTCGCCCAGGTCGGTTTGGCCGGGCTCCCGCTGTCGAACGTCGAGAACGCCTGCAGCAGCGGCGCCACGGCCATTCGCGAGGCATCGCTGGCGGTGCGCGCCGGCGAGCACGACGTGGTCATCGCCATCGGTACCGAGCACCTCACCAACAAGTTCAGAGGAGCCCTGACCCCCGACCCGAGCGATCCCGAGGCAGCCGTCGGCGCCACTATGCCCAGCGTCTACGCGATGCGGGCCCGCCGCTATATGGAAGAGTTCGGCATGACGCGCGAGCAGCTGGCGCTCATCCCGGTGAAGAACAAGTCGAACGCAGCCCGCAACCCGCTCGCCCACTTCCGCAAGGAGATCACAGTCGAGGACGTGCTCGAGTCGCGCCCGATCGCCGACCCGCTCCGCCTCCACGACTGTTCGCCGGTCACCGACGGTGCCGCCGCTGTGATCGTGATGAGCGACAAGGCCGCCAAGAAACACAGCAACGGCCGGGCGGTTCGCCTGGCGGCATCCGCCTTGCGCACCGGGACCGTCGATGTCGAGCCGGCCTCTATGACCTTCGAGCCGCTCACGTGGGCCACCGCCCAGGACGCCTACGAAAGGGCGGGAATCGGGCCCGAGGACGTCGATTTCGCCGAAGTTCACGATTGCTTCAGCATCGCCGAAGTGCTGCGGGTCGAAGGGCTCGGTCTGTTCAAACAAGGCGAGTACCCGGACGCCCTAGAGCGAGGCGATGCCAACATCGAAGGGCGCTTGCCGATCAACCCGAGCGGCGGCCTCATCGGCAAGGGCCATCCTCTCGGTGGCACCGGAGTCGCCCAGGTAGTCGAGTTGGTCAGGCAGCTGCGCGGCGAATCGGGCGATCGCCAGATTGAGGGCCCCCGGGTGGGCCTGGCGCATTGCCGCGGCGGCAAGGCCGTCGGGATAGAAGGAGCTGCGTGCACGGTTCAGATCCTGATTCGCTGACGGCGGGATCGACAGAGCAGGCAACCCTGCCGTTCGCCCTCATCCGGGGGGGAACGAGCAAGGCGGTTTTCCTGCGCGGCATCGACCTGCCTCCGGCGGGAGCACTGCGCGATGCGACGATCCTGGCGCTGTTCGGGAGCCCGGACCCGCGCCAGATCGACGGCCTCGGCGGCGCCGATCTGCTGACGAGCAAGCTGGCGATAATCGACCCCCCGACTCGACCGGACGCCGATCTCGACTACACCTTCGCCCAGGTCAGCATCACTGAGCCGGTGGTCGACTATGACATCAACTGCGGCAACATCTCGGCGGCAGTTGGCGCCTTTGCGGTCGACGAGTCACTGGTCGCGGTGACCGAACCGCTGACGCGGGTGCGCATCCACAACACCAACACGGGGCGCATCCTGGTGGCCGAGGTCCCGATCCTCGACGGGGCCGCCGCGGTTGAGGGCGACTATGAGGTCCACGGCGTCCCGGGAACCGGAGCCGCGATCGGGCTCGACTTCAGCCAGACGGCGGGAGGCATCACCGGGGCGCTCCTCCCGACCGGCAAAGAGCTCGACGTCCTCGACACGGCGATCGGCCCGGTCGAGGCGACGATCGTTGATCTCGCCAACCTCACCGTCTTCTTCCCCGCTGCCGCAGTGGGCATGAGGGGGACGGAAGGTCCCAAGCAGTTCACCGCGGAGCACCTGGCCGCCGTTGTCGCCGTGAAGGACGCCGCCGCCAAGCTGCTCGGTATGGCAACCGATGGCCTCACCCCCGTTCCCGCCGTCGTCTCGACACCTGCGGACTACACGAGTTTCGCCAGCGGGGAGCCGGTGGCGGCCGGAGATGTCGATCTGGTCGCCCGCGTCGTCGGCGGCCGTCCCCTGGTCCTCCACAAGGCCTATCCCGGCACGGTGGCGGCGACAACGGGGGTTGCCGCCTGCATCGCCGGTTCGATCGTCAATCGGATGGCCAACCAGCAAACGGTGGGCGAAGTACGGATCGGCCACACCAGCGGAGTGATGCCGGTACGAGCCGGCGTCACCCCCGACGGGGCCGGCTGGCGGGTGAACGAGGCCGTCTACCACCGGACGGCCCGCCGGCTCGCCGAGGGAACTGCTTTCATCCGCAAGAACATCATCAATCAGGCCGCTCCCGACTCCTGACGGAGCACGGCCCGCATCGAGCCATGGAGAGAAGAGCAATGACAGAGCCTCGAACGGATCGATACTCGTGGCGCCTCATGCAGACCGGTCAGCCGCTGGAAAGGGTCGCGGGAGCCGCCCGCACCCCACAGTCACGCGAGGTTGTCGTTGAGATCGCCGGCTGTGGGGTGTGCCACACCGACATCGGCTTCTTCGATGGCGACGTCGCGACGAATGCCGGGCTGCCGATTGTGCTCGGCCACGAGATCAGCGGGCGAGTCGTCGAAACGGGTGAGGATGCCGCCGACTGGATGGGCAAGGACGTCCTCGTGATGGCAGTCATCCCGTGCGGCGACTGCGCGATGTGTGCCGCCGGCGCCGGCAATCTGTGTTCTTCCCGGATGTCGCCCGGCAACGATCTCGACGGAGGGTTCGCCACCCACATCGTCGTGCCGGCGACCGGGGTCGCCGCCGTCGAGACCTTGCCCGCCGAGTACGAGCTCGCCGACCTCTCCGTGGTCGCCGACGCGGTCACCACGCCGCTGCAGGCCGTCCGCCGCGCCGTGGTCGGCCCCGGCGACTTCGCAGTTGTGGTCGGCGTCGGCGGCATCGGCACGTACGCCCTGCAGATCGCCGCCGCCAGCGGAGCCACGGCCGTCGCCATCGACATCGACGACGCCAAGCTCGATGCCCTCCTCGACTACGGCGCGGCGGCCACCGTGAATTCCAGGGGTCTCAATCCCCGCGAGGTGCGCGACAAGGTCCGCGAACATGCCAAGACGCTGGGTATGCCCCGCACCGGGTGGAAGATATTCGAGACTTCCGGTACGGCTCCCGGGCAGGAAACGGCATTCGGCCTCCTCGGTCAGTCCGGCACGCTCGCCGTTGTCGGATTCACCATGGACAAGATCACGATCCGGCTGTCGAATCTCATGGCCTTCAACGCCACTGTATTCGGCACCTGGGGGTGCCCACCCGAGCGGTATCCCGAAGCGATCGAGCTGGTCACGTCGGGGCAGATCGAAGTGCTCCCGTTCACCCGCAAGGTCCCGATGAGCGAAGTCGCCGCAGTCCTCGAAGCAGCCCACGCCGGGAGCGATCCCCGCCGAACGATTCTGATCCCATGAAAGGCATGATGACATGGAGTTCATAGACCACGAACTGGTCCCCGACTACGAGTTCGCCGAAATCCTCTACGAGGAACGGACGGTGTTCGACAACGCCGGGGCTGCCGTAGACGGTTTGCACGCGGTGTGGATCACGCTGAACAATCCCGTGCAGCTCTACTCGTAGACTACCGGATCGGTCAAGGAGGTCATACTCGCCTTCCGCCGCGCCGCTATGGACCGGGCGGCGGTCGCCGTCGTCTTCACAGCCGTCGGTGATCGGTCGTTCTGCACCGGGGGCAACACCGCCGAGTACTCCGAGTACTACGCCGGCCGACCGCTCGAGT
>CAMYJM010000014.1 GCA_947258635.1 uncultured Acidimicrobiaceae bacterium | reverse complement strand
TGGCGTCGAGCTCCATGTGCACAGCGCGTGGCTGGCACCGGACGGTATGAGGGTTTGGCTGGCTGCTTGGGACGCCGGACTGGTGATGCTGGACCTGACGTCGCCAGCGCAGCCAACGGTCGTAGCGCGGGTACCCGGCGTCGTCGGAACCGAGGGCAATGCCCACACGGTCTTCTTCGACCCCGAGTCCGGGCTGCTGATTCGGAACGACGAGGACCTGGACCCCGGCGGGGGCGAATCGACTCCTCCCGGCTGGGGAGGCCAGAAGATCTACGACGCGACCGATCTCGCCAATGTGAAACGGGTGGCAACGTTTGATCCGGCGGAAGCCAACAGCGATGCAGGAGAGGTCGACCGTTCCGGATACTTCAGTGCCCATGAGGTGGAGGTAGTCGACGGTATCGAATACGTGACCTGGTATTCCAGTGGTCTGCGAGTCGTCGACCTGTCCGATCCTTCGCAGCCGACGGAACTCGGGTCGTTTGTGCCGCCCGCAACATCCGATCCGCAGGGTCATTGGGTCGCTCCCGACGGGAACAGATCATTCCCCCTCGTCTGGGGGGTGGAGGTTGTCAGCGGATTGGCCTTCCTCAGCGATGTGCACAGTGGACTGTGGATCGTGAGGTACGCGCCGCCCCCAGCGGAACCGACCGTCCCGGCGCCTGGGGCGGGCGCGCCCGAGGGGACCCGAGCGCGGTAACACGAATGGTGAGCCTCCGGGTGCAGCGACCGCCGCTGTGAGGCTAGAAGCGGTCTGACCGGCCCGAGCCTGACGACGGCGATTCGGCCGGGCGGGCGCAGGCCTACGATGCGCGGGCCAGGTTATGTGTGGAAGGGCTTATGGCTGAGTATCCGGCTGAGTTCGAGTTTGACGTCCTGCTGCGGGACGGCGATGTCGTGCACATGCGGCCGATCCGGCCCGACGATGTCGATCTGTTGCGGACGTTTTACGGCCGGGTCGGCCCACAGAGCGCCTACTTCCGGTTCTTCCGGGTGAAACGGGAATTGAGCCCGGAAGAGCTGATTCACTTCACGAACGTCGATTACGACGATCGGATGGCCCTCATCGCCATCCACAATGGCAACATGGTTGCGGTGGGTCGCTACGACGTTTTCACCGAGAAGACAACGGATGAAGGCAAGGTGGCAGAGGTCGCCTTCCTCGTCGAAGACGCCTTCCAGGGTCGGGGGATCGGCACCCAGTTGCTGCAGCAGCTCACCATATATGCCCGCTCCCGCGAGATCATGAAGTTCGAGGCTTTTGTGCTCCGCGACAACCGGGCGATGATGCGGATGCTCCGCGACTCGGGCTACACCCTCACCCGGGAGCTGGACGAGGGAGTCTTTGGCGTCGAGTTTCCCATCGTGTACTCGCTCGAAGCGCGCGAAGCAGAGTGGGAGCATGAGCGGCGCGCCGTCACCGCGTCGCTGATGCCGCTCCTATACCCGACATCGGTGGCCGTGATCGGTGCCAGCCGCGACGACGAGTCGATCGGTGGCCGGCTGTTCGCGAATCTCCTGGCGAAGGGCTTCAGCGGCCCCGTGTACCCGGTCAACCCAGAATCGTCATATGTCCATGCCGTCAAGGCGTACCCGACCGTGCTCGACATCGATGAGCCGGTGGACCTGGCCTTCATTGTGGTCCCGGCCGGTGCCGTTCTCGACGTGATCAACCAGTGCGGCGAGAAGGGGGTTCGCGGCATTGTCGTGATCTCCGCCGGGTTCGGCGAGACGGGCGGGCCCGGGGTGGAAATGGAAGCCGCCGTGGTGACCGCGGCGCGCCGCTTCGGAATGCGGATGGTCGGGCCGAATTGCATGGGTTTACTCAACGCCGACCCGACGGTGAGCCTCGACGGCCAATTCGGCCCGGTCTTTCCTCCCGCCGGCAACGTTGCGATGGCCAGTCAGAGCGGCGCCCTCGGCCTGGCGATCCTCAACGAGGCCAAGGAGCTCGGGATCGGCCTGTCGACATTCGTTTCCCTGGGCAACCGGGCCGACGTCTCGGCCAACGACTTGCTCCTGTATTGGGATGGCGATCCGGCGACGGATGTGATCGTTCTCTATATGGAGTCGTTCGGGCACGCCAGGCGCTTCGGCCGGCTGGCTCGCAGAGTGAGCCGCACCAAGCCGATCGTGGTCGTCAAAGCCGGCCGCTCGTCCGCGGGTGCCCGGGCCGCCGCCAGCCACACGGGGTCGCTGGCGAGCCTCGACGTCGCCGTCGACGCCCTCTTCAACCAGTCCGGGGTGATCCGCACCCGGACGCTCAACGAGCTCTTCGATGTCGCCAGCCTGCTGGCGAATCAGCCGTTGCCGAGAGGGCCCCGGGTAGCGATTCTCACCAACGCCGGCGGCCCGGCCATCCTCGCCGCCGACGCCCTCGAGAGCTTTGGGCTGGAGCTTCCCGAATTCTCGCCTGAGCTGCAGGCCCGGCTCTCCGAGTTCTTGCCGGACGAGGCCAGCGTCTCGAACCCTGTCGACATGATCGCCTCGGCCAATCCTTATACCTACGGCGCCTGCCTCAGGGAGTTGCTAGACACGGACGAGGTCGACGCGGTGATCGTCATCTACATACCGGCCGCTCCCAAGGGCACCGAAGAAGTCATTGCCGCCATGACGAGCGCCATCGAGGCGGCGACCCGGGACACCACGATCGCCGCGGTTCTGATGGCCGCCGAGGACGAGATCGAGGCGCTCACCCGGGCGGCCAACGTCCCGGTCTACGACTATCCGGAGTCGGCAGCCCACGCCCTGGCCGCCGCCTTCCGCTATCGCGAGTGGCGGGAACGGCCGGAAGGTGTCTACCCGAAATTCGACGCGGCAGGCCGGACGGCCGCCGACGCCGTGATCCGATCGGCGATCGCCCGGCTCGGTACCGGGGGCGGATGGCTCGAAGACGCCGAGATCTCTGCGATTCTCGGCGCTTACGGCATCCGGACCGCCCGCTCGGTCAAGACGACGTCCGAAGACGAAGCGGTCGCCGCCGCCGCCGAGATCAGCGGACCGGCCGTGCTCAAGATCGTCTCGCCATCGACCCTGCACAAGTCCGATGTCGGCGGCGTCGTGCTCGGCATCGAAGGTGAGGACGCCGTGAGGGCCGCCTACCGTCAGGTGTCGGCGATCAGCGACGATGTCGAGGCCGTGCTCGTGCAGGACTTCATAGCCGGGGGCCACGAGGTCATCATCGGGATGACCGAGGACCCGCTGTTCGGGCCGCTCATCGTGTTCGGCCTCGGGGGGATCTTCGTGGAGTTGATGCGAGACGTGTCCTTCCGCATCAACCCGCTGACGGATGTCGACGCCCGCGAAATGCTCTCCGAGGTTCGCTCGGCTGAGATCCTCGAGGGTTATCGGGGTGGCGAAGCCGGGGACGTCGATGCTCTGCAGCAGGTGCTGCTGCGAGTGTCGACCCTCGTTGATCAGCATCCCGAGATCGCCGACATGGATCTCAACCCCGTGAAGGTCCTGCCGCCGGGGGAGGGGGTCTGTGTCGTCGACGCCCGGATGCGCATCCGGCCCATCGAGGGGGTCTTCCTCCCCAGCCGCAAAGACATTCCCGGACGCCTTCTGTAAGAATCTGCGAATTCAGTTGTCTTACTACTAGAAGGGCTTGGCTCGTCGCGACTTGTACCGGGGTTGTGGCGGCGATGGAAACGGCGCTCCGTGGCCGGAAGACCGCTTTGGGTTGTGGCGGTTGAGAACCGAATCGGAGCCGTGAAACCGTTGTCTCACAACGCAGGTGACTAGTTATGGGGTGCCCGCCTAGCCTCGCACAATGCGGCGGGGACGGCTACGGTTCTTGTAGGTTTTCGCGAGTCGATTGGAAGGCATGGCGCTCCCGCTACCGGCCGAAGATGGAGAGCTCGTCTCGCTCGCCCGCACAGGGAGTGAAGAGGCGTTTGCCGCGCTCTACGAGCGCTACTTCACCAATGTCTACGACTTCCTCACCCGTCTGCTGCGGGATCGCCAGGAAGCCGCCGACGTCGCCCAGGACACCTTCATCAAGGCTTTTGAGCAGCTCGGGCACCTGGAAAACCCGGAGCGCTTCAAGAGTTGGCTGTTCACGATCGCCCACCGCAGCGGTCTCAACCGCATCGAGCACTCCAAGCGGGCAGTCGCCGTAGGCGACTTCAACGTCAGTGGACGCGAGGTTGCGCACTTGGGAGTGATCGACGTGGACCGTGCCGGGGATCCGGAGCGATCGGCCGAGGCGCAAGCCGCCGCCAGTCTCATCTGGGAGGCCGCCGCCGGGCTCGATCCGCGGACCTACGCGGTGATGGATCTTCATGTCCGCCAGGGTCTCGGCAGTGCCGAGATCGCCGAGGTCATGGGTGTTTCCAAAGGCAACGCATACACCATGGTCAGTCGCATGAAGAAGTCGTTCTCCCAGACGCTGTCGACATATCTCCTGATGAGGAACGGCGCGGCCGACTGCGAAGACCTTGCCGCCATCGTCGCCGAATCGGGCGGCACCCAGCTCACACCGGCGCTGCGCAAGGCAGTCGATCGCCATGCCAAGTCGTGTGAGATCTGCCAGGAGAACCGGAAGGTCCTCTTCATTCCGCTCAAGATGTTCGCGGCACTCGCCATCGCTCCCGTCCCCGCCGGGCTCGAAGCAACGATCTGGGGGAACCTCGCAGCTGCCGGCTTCAGCGGTGGCGGCGGCCCAAGCGGTGCGGAGGCCGCCGCGGCGCCAGCAGCTTCCGCCTCGGGCGTGGCGTCATGGGTCAGATCGAACCTGGGGATGGTTTCCGGGGCCGCCGTGCTGATCGCGGCGCTCGTCGTTGCCGGTGTCGCGGTTGTCCGGAACAACTCCTCTCGTGACGCCGAGGTCCTGTCCTCCGGGCTGGCGGCCGGCTCGACCACTTCAACCGTCGTCGCCAGCACGGCGCCGCCGCCAACTACCCAGGCGCCGGTCACTCTGCCCCCGACGTCCGCCCCTTCGGATGCATCGAACACCACGACTTCTTCTGCAGCGCCACCGACGACGCTCGCTCCCGTGACGCTGGTGGCGGCGGCCGACTCCGCTCGGCTGGCCGAGGACAGCTCCATCGTCATCGACGTGCTGGCCAATGACACCGGCTACGCTCCGGGCGCCGCTCCGGAGATCGCAGCGGCTCCCAGCCATGGAAGCGCCGGCGTGTCTCGCTCCTCCATCTGGTACGCCCCCACCGCCAACTATGCGGGCTCCGACCGGCTGGCCTACTCGATCCGCGGTGTGGACGGCACGACACGCACCGCGCAGGTGAATATCACCGTCACCGGCGTGAACGACGCCCCGACGGTGCCCGGCCCGGGTGCCCTCTCCATCAACGAGGACGGGACGGCAACGTTCGATCCGCTCGAGGGAGCCGTTGACGTCGACGGCGACCGGCTCAGGGTGATCTCGTTCGACCCGGCCAGCAAGAACGGCGGATCGATCACGGCCGGCAGCATCGTCTACCGCCCGCCGGCAGACTGGGCGGGCATCGACAACTTCTCCTATGTGGTCGGAGACGGCACGGTCCGAGTCGTCGTGAGTGTCGTAGTGAAGGTCACCGCGGTGAACGACGCCCCGTCGGGGCCGCCTCCGGTGTTGCAGGCGACCGAAGACAGCACCGCGACCGGCAACATCCTCGTCGGCTGGAGCGACGTCGAGGGGGACGTCTTCGTGATCGCCGACCCCGGAGCCCGCGCCACCGATCAGGGTGGATCGGCCACCGTCGACGCCCAGGGAGGCGTGGTGTACGTGGCTCCGGCGAACTTCGCAGGCACCGACGGGTTCACCGTGAAGATCTCCGACGGCTCCGACACGATCACGGTCGGCGTAGTCGTTGAGGTTGCCGCGGCCAACGACCCACCTGTAGTCACCAGTCCGACTTTCACCGTCTCCGAGGCGACGGCGGTCGGCGAGATCATCGGCGTGGTGGTTGCGACCGATCCCGATGGTGACGATGTTCACTTCGAAGCCGCGGCGCCGGCGGTGATCGATATCGACCGTGACGGGACCGTCGTGCTCGCGGAGCGACTCGACTTCGAAGCCGCCACCAGTCACCGCCTCGACGCCCGAGCCGTTGACGAGGATGGGGCGGAGACCCCGTTCGTCGTATCCGTTGTGGTAACCGACGTCGATGAGGCTCCGCGTATCCGGGATGCAACGTTCCGTGTCGATCCCAACGCCCCGGCGGGCACGGTCGTCGGGACCGTTGCCGGCACCGACCCGGAAGGCTTGGCGGTCACCTACCGGCTGCGGAACGCCAAGGGGCTCGTCTCCATAGACCGCGCGACGGGCGTGATCAGCCTGGCGGCCAACGTCAACCCGGCGGTGTTCCCGATCACCTTCAGGGTCATCGCCTCCGACCCGGCTGGAAATGAGGCTCGGGCGCGCGTCATCGTGCTTCTCGCCGATGTCGATTCGCCGGTCATCACCAACTTCGCGGCCAATGTGGACGCCTTCTATGAGCCCCCTCTGGGAGGCGGCGTCTGCGATACGCGGCCGCGGATGGCAACGTTCACCGCGGACATCTTCGATGCCTCCGGCGTGCGCGGCGCCGATCTCCATTGGCGGATCACGGTTGTCGGGCAGGAGACGACCGGTGTCGTCAAAATGCTGCTCGTCGATGGCGTGTGGACCGTCGATCTAACCGCTCCACCCGGCATCCTCATCGACGGCAAGCCGGCGACCATCTACTCGCATGTCCGCGCTCGCGACGACTTCGGCCACTTCTCCGAGTCTGCCGAAATCGGGCTGACGCTGCTGCCCTGTCAGCGGCTGTAGAGGGAGTCGAACTCGGTGGCCAGGTCGGTGTCCTTGGCGGTGAGGGCCCCGGCGCTGTGTGTGGACAGGACCACCGTCACCTTGTTCCAGCGGATGTCAATGTCCGGATGGTGGTCGGCAACCTCGGCGGCCAATGCGACCTGGGTCACGAAGGCCATCGACTCCTTGAAGTCGCGCAGCGCATAGGTCCTCGATATCGACTCACCGTCGAGGGCCCAGTCGCTGTGGCCGGCAAGAAACTCGGCGCGGGTGGCTTCATCAAGTCGACTCATTGGTACCTCCGGGGTTGTCGTGCGCTGCCACAGGATATGGCTTCGCGACGATTACCCTCACGAATATGGGACTCCGCCACGACCAGGGCATCGTGCTGCGCGGTTACCCGTTTGGCGAAGCCGACCGGGTGGTCGTGCTGCTGAGCCCCAACCATGGCAAGCTGCGCACAGTCGCCAAGGGCGTCCGCAAGACGAAGAGCCGCTTCGGCGGCCGCCTCGAACCGTTCAGTCACGTCGATCTAGTGCTCTATGAGGGGCGCAACCTCGACACCATCACGCAGGTCTCTCTCGTGGAGCCTTTCCATCGCCTCCGTGCCGATCTCGATCGGGTGATCTCGGCGGGCACGATGGTCGAGGTGGCCGATGCCGTAGCGCAGGAGAATGAGCCGACCCTGCGGCTGTTCCTGCTGCTGCACCGGGGCCTCAAGGCGCTCGATGCTCCGGATCCCCATCCCGACGTGGTCACGTCGTTCCTGCTGAAAGCGGCCGCCGTGGTCGGAGTGGCTCCCGCCCTCGACAGCTGCGCCTCGTGCGGGCGGGACGAGCGCCTGGTTCGCTTCAACTTCGCCGAAGGTGGTGTCCAGTGCGAGTCGTGCCGCACCTCCGGCTCCTACGCCCTCAAGGTCGGGCTCACCGACTACCTGGCGGAAATGGCGGTTGCCGACCTGACTGCCCTGCCTCCCTTCGATCCGTCGATGAGCCGTGATGCGATGGGGGTGGCCCGCCGCTTCCTCGAGTACCACCTCGAACGCCGTCTCGAGAGCCTGGCCGTGCTCGATGTCTGAGCAGGTCGATCGCCAGCGAGTGCCGCGCCACGTCGGTCTCATCATGGACGGCAACGGCCGCTGGGCGGAGGCGCGCGGGCTGCACCGCACCCAGGGCCACGCCGCCGGGGAGGCCGCCCTGTTCGACGTCGTCGACGGGGCGCTCGATCTCGGCGTCGATTGGCTGACGGCCTACACCTTCTCGACCGAGAACTGGAAACGCTCGGAGGAGGAGGTGCAGTTTCTCCTGCACTTCAACGTCGAGGTGCTGCAGCGGCGGCGCGACGCCCTCCATGAGAAGGGGGTGCGGATCCGGTTCATCGGTGACCGCTGGGACCCTCGCGTCCATCAGGGTCTACGCGACGAGTTTGCGGCGGCCGAGGAGATGACGCAGGACAACCGCACGCTCGAGCTGGTGCTCGCCTTCAATTACGGGGGCCGTGCCGAGATCGCCCGGGCTGCTCGCAAGCTGGCCGAGCGGGTCGGCGCCGGGGAGCTCGACCCGGCCGCCGTCGACGAGTCCCTGGTGGCATCGCAGCTCTCCATCCCGGACATGCCGGACGTCGATCTGCTGATCCGCACCAGCGGCGAGCAGCGGGTGTCCAACTTCCTGCTGTGGCAGGCGACCTACGCCGAGCTCGTGGTATCGCCGCTGATGTGGCCCGACTTCGACCGTCACTCCTTCGCCGGCTGCATCGCCGAGTACCAGTCCCGCAGCCGGAGATTCGGCGGCGCTACGTAGGACCGCGGTCGGGCGCTTCGTATTCGTATGTGTCCCCCCGGCGGCGGGGGAAGGTCCCTGCGAGGCGTCCGCCAGGACGCCGATGGAGGTAGGGGGGCGCGTCGTTGGAAGTGGGTCCCGGTTCGAGGGCGCTGTCACCGCTGGGGATGTTGGTACCTGTGGACGGGACCACGTCGAACCAGCGCCCCCATCGGCGCCTGGCGGCGCCACTTCCCCCGCCGGTGGGAAGACACGAGGGGAGCTGGCGAGATCGCCGTGTCATTCGACCGGCTCTGTATGCCCCTATCATTCCCGCTTCGCTCCCAAGGGAACCAATGCCTGCCGACTTCGATACGATCGTCAACCTCGCCAAGAACCGCGGTTTCGTTTTCCAGTCGTCGGAGATCTACGGCGGCCTGCGCTCCGCATATGACTATGGGCCGCTTGGCGTGGCCCTGCTGCGCAACGTCAAGGATCTGTGGTGGCGTTCGATGGTGCAGACCCGCGACGACATCGTGGGCATCGACTCCGCGGTGATCCAGTCCCCGAAGGTGTGGGAGGCGTCGGGCCATCTCAGCTCGTTCAGCGACCCGCTGGTGGAGTGCACCAACTGCAATGCCCGGCACCGGCTCGACAAGCTCGACGATCCCAACCAGTGCCCGACCTGCGGGATGCGAGACACGTTCACCGAGCCCAAGGACTTCAACCTGATGTTCGAGACCCACATGGGGCCGGTGGCGTCCGCCGACAACGCCGTGTATCTGCGGCCGGCGACCGCCCAGGGCATTTTCATCAACTTCGAGAACATCCGGCGCACGGCCCGGATGAAGCTGCCGTTTGGAATCGCCCAAATCGGCAAGTCGTTTCGCAACGAGATCACACCGGGTCAATTCGTCTTCCGAACCCGCGAGTTCGAGCAGATGGAGATGGAGTTCTTCTGCCACCCCGATGAGTCGGCCAAGTGGCTCGACTACTGGCTCAACGAGCGCCGCAGGTGGTACGAGGATCTCGGAATGACTGCCGACAACCTGCGGCTGCGGGCTCACGACGCCGACGAGCTCTCGCACTACTCGGCAGGCACCTACGACGTCGAGTACAAGTTCCCCTGGGGATGGGACGAGCTCGAGGGCATCGCCAACCGCACCGACTTCGACCTGTCCGCCCATGCCCGGCTGAGCGGCAAGGATCTCACCTACTTCGACGCCGAGGCCGACGAGCGCTTCTTCCCGCACGTGATCGAGCCGGCCGCCGGGGCAACCCGCACGACGTTTGCGTTCCTGATCGACGCCTACGGCGAGGAGGAGGTGCGCGGCGAGACTCGTGTGGTGCTCAAGCTCGACAAGCGGCTGGCGCCCAACAAGGTGGCCGTGCTCCCGCTGTCGAAGAAGCCGGAGCTCGTCGAGATCACCCAGCGGGTCGCCGGACCGTTGCGCGAGAAGTGGGATATCGAGGTCGACGTCACCCAGTCGATCGGCAAGCGCTACCGGCGTCAGGACGAGATCGGCACCCCGTATTGCGTCACCGTCGACTTCGATTCGCTCGAAGACCAGCAAGTCACCGTGCGCGACCGCGACACGATGGCCCAGGATCGCGTCCCGATCGAGGGGTTGATGCGCCATCTCGATGACAAGTTGGCCGGCTAGCGAGCGCCGGCCGAGGAAGTCGAGAAATGGCACACGGGTCGACGTCCCAAGGCGGGAAATACACCGCCCTGCTGACCCTGGGCGCCCTCGGGGTGGTTTACGGCGATATCGGCACCAGCCCGCTATATGCGTTCCGGGAGGCCTTTCACGTGGCAGGCCTCCCGGTCACCGAAGGCGCCGTTTTCGGCGTGCTCTCGCTGATCTTCTGGGGCCTGGTGCTGGTCGTCACGATCAAGTACCTCATCTTCGTGATGCGGGCCGACAACGACGGGGAGGGCGGCATCCTGGCGCTCACGTCGCTGATCATGGCCGGCTCCAAGGGCACGCGTAGCCGGGTCTTGCTGATCGGAGTCGGGCTCTTCGGCACCGCGCTCCTGTATGGAGACGGCATGATCACGCCCGCCATCTCGGTGCTGTCGGCGGTTGAAGGGCTCGAAGTTGCCGTGTCGGGCCTGGAGTCGTGGGTGATCCCCATCGCCTGTGTCATCCTGATCGTGCTCTTCACGAACCAGCACCGGGGCACTTCGACGCTCGGGACCTTGTTCGGTCCGATAATGATCTTGTGGTTCTCGGTTCTGGCCCTGCTCGGGGTCATCCAGATCGTCGGTGAGCCCGGCGTGCTGGCGGCCATCAATCCTCTCAAAGCCGTGGCGTTCGTGACCGACGAGCCCCGCTTCGCCTTCCTGGCGTTGGGTGGCGTGTTCCTGGTCGTCACCGGCAGCGAGGCTCTCTACGCCGACATGGGTCACTTCGGAGTGAAGCCGATCCGGCTCGGCTGGTTCGGGCTGGTCTTTCCCGCCCTGGTCATCAACTACTTCGGGCAAGGGGCACTACTGCTCCAGGAGCCGGAGGCCATCGAGAACCCCTTCTACCTGATGGCTCCCGATTGGGCGGTGCTGCCCATGGTGGTGTTGGCCACGCTGGCGACCGTCATTGCCTCGCAGGCTCTGATATCGGGGGCGTACTCGTTGACGGCGCAGGCGATCAAGCTCGGCTACCTGCCCCGGCAACAGGTCGATCACACCTCGCCGCGGCAATTCGGCCAGATCTACGTGCCGACGATCAACTGGCTCTTGATGATCGCCGCGGTGGGACTCGTCATCGGCTTCGGATCGTCGAGCAACCTGGCGGCCGCCTACGGCGTCGGGGTCGCCACCGACATGGTGATCACGACCCTCTTGTTGTTCGTCGTCATGCGGGACCGGTGGAGATGGAAGACCTCGGCCGCCGTTGGGCTGACGCTCCTCTTCCTCGCGGTCGATCTGACGTTCTTCGGGGCGAACATCACGAAGGTGCCCGCCGGGGGCTGGTTCCCGCTGGTGATCGGGGTCATCGGGTTTGTGATCATGACCACATGGAAGAAGGGCAAAGAGCTGATGGCGGCCCGCTTGCGGCGCACCGAGCTTGCCATCGAGCGCTTCATCGCATCGATCGTCGAAAACCCCCAACTGCGGGTGCCGGGCATCGGTGTCTATCTATTCCCGCAGGCCGGGGCAACGCCACCTTCGCTGCTGACCAACCTCAAGCATCACGAGGTGCTGCACGAGACGATCATCCTGCTGGCAGTCGACGTGGACCCGGTTCCCCGGGTTCCCCGCGCCCAGCGGGCCACGGTGCACGACCTCGGCGAAGGCTTCTCTCAGGTTGTCCTCAAGTACGGCTTCTTCGAGGAGCCCAATGTCCCCGAGGCCCTCGGCAATATCGTCGTCAAGGGGTTCGGTTTCAAGCCGGCGATCGCCACCTATTTTCTCGGCAAGGAGACTGTGCTGGCGACCGAGCTGCCCGGGATGGCGCTGTGGCGGGACCATGTCTTTGCCTTCATGCACCGCAACTCGGCGAGCGCCGCCCGCTACTTCGGCCTCCCCCAGGATCGCACCATCGAAGTCGGCGTTCAGGTCGAGATCTAACTCAGTCGGCCATCGCGCACGTAGATGTTGCGCATCATGCTGTCGGCTTTGAGCAGCTGGCCGGTGAAGGTCACCTGATCGCCTCGATTGAGGCGGGCCGCCGTTCCGGCCGGAAGCTGCACCACGGCATCGATCTCGGAGACGCCATACAGGTCGTGCTCGATCTCGGCGATGGCGATCACCGCCTTCGCTCCCGGCTCGGGGCCAAAGTCGAGGTCGCTGCGGTAGTCGCGGATCGACTGCACCTTGCCGCTCCAGGTGACTGAGCGGCCCAGGTAGTGCTCGTCGAAGATCTCGGCCGTCTCGAATGACAGCCGGTTGGCAACGAACAGGTCGTCGAGGATCTCCTGCATCCCGACCGGGCTCTGGTCTGCCGCCGGGACGGCGGGGTCCATGCGTTCCAATGCCCGCTGCAGCCCGGCCACTTCCTCGTCGGCCGGGAGCCGCTCGGAGAGACCGGTAAGTAAAGGCGCCGCCTCGGCGAGCTGCCCCGAGCTCGCCAACATCTCGGCCTCGAGCAGCGGGGTGTCGATGTCGTCGGCATCGGAGTCGGCGTGGCGCAGCTCCTCGGCGGCGGCACCCATATCGCCCCGAGCCCGGCTCCGCAGGGACCGCTCGACCCGCCCGTCGTCCTCGGTGAGGCCGGCGAGGACGCGGCCGGCGCTGACGAGCCGTCTGGTGTTCGTCACCAGCTGCCTGGCCTCGGTTTCCTGTCCCCTCGTGACGATCTCGAGGTAGTCGGGAGTGAGATCGACACCGCGATACAGCGCATACAGCTTGAGCAGCAGGGTGCGGCGGGGGAGCGTCAGGTACTCGGATGCCTGATACTCCGAGCCGGCCTTGATCACAAAGGCGTCATCGAAGGCAACGTCGCCGATCTCGACGTCCTGGGCGCCGAACAGCTTGGTGACGCGGCTCAGCCCCGTCTGCCGCTTGAGGCGGACGGCAGTGCCCGGGGTCGGGAACACCGCCCGGTACCGGGTCCAGTAGGTCTTGTTCTTGCCGCCAGTGCTGTATACGTCCACCCGGACCAGCAGTCCACCCATGCTGCCGCTGAGTTGAGGTCGCGTCCAACCGCTACCGCTGTGGGCCAGTCCCAGCTGCCGGGCCGCCGCGGTCCAAGCCGCCTGGACCTTTCGAGCGCGCTGCATGGCCGCGACCGCGGCGAAGGCGATCACCGCCAGGATGACCGGGACCAGGAGAACAGCCATGCGGTGAGTCTACGGCGAGTGAGATCCGGGGAGGTGATCGCAGCAGGATGAGCGAGGTGGGCGCACGCGACGTCTTGACCGGACAACTACGTCCTCACGGTCGCCCTGATGAAGCCCGCGGCTCGCACGACCTCGTTTCCTCACCGCCGACCACGTCCATCTCATAGACTTGACTTCGACACGTTCCGGTGGCGAGGCAGCGTCCATGGCGGGAAAGACGATTCTGATCTTGGGTGGCGGGTGGGGCGGCTTGACTGCTGCGCATCACTTGCGCGGCCTGGTGTCATCGGAGCACCGGGTCGTGATGATCGAGCGAAGCACGACCTTTTCTCTTGGCGTTTCCAATCTGGGGCTCATGACCGGGGAGCGGGAGTCGGTGCGCCACATTCAGCGGGACATGGCGAAGCTCAAGCGACCGGGTATCGAGTGGGTTCATGCCGAGGTCCGAGGTGTCGATCCGGCAACTCGTGCCGTGGAGACAGACGCCGGGGCCCTCGCCGGGGACTACCTCGTACTGGCGCTGGGCGCAGAACTGGCACCCGACTCGATATCGGGCTTCGCGGAGTCGGCCCACAACCTCTATGAAGCCACAGAGGCGGCGGCGCTTCACGACGAGCTCAAACGGTTCCAGGGCGGCAGGATCGTCGTCCTCGTGGCGGGAGCCCCATTCCGTTGCCCGGCCGCTCCCTATGAAGCAGCGATGCTGGTCGAGGCCTGGACGAGAGAGAACGGCATCCGCGACCAGGTCGAGATCGATCTGTATACCCCTGAGTCGATACCCATGGCGGTGGCAGGTCCGGCGGTTGGTCGGGCCCTGTGTGCCCTTATGGACGAGCGGCGGATTGCCTACCACTTCAACCAGCAGGTGACCGAGATCGAGCAAGCATCGCGCACGGTTCGGTTCGCAGATGAGGAGACGTCCTACGACCTACTCATCGGAATCCCGCCCCATCGGGCCCCATCGCCGCTGAAGCAGGCGGGACTGGTGGACCCCAGCGGGTATGTGCCGGTTCACCCCCAGACTCTCGAGCTTCTATCCGATGTGAACACGCTCGAGGTGCAGTATCCCGGGGTCTATGCAATCGGGGACGTTGCCGCCATCCGGCTGCTGAACTCGATGCTTCTTCCCAAGGCGGGCGTTTTCGCGGAGGGCGAGGCACAGGTGGTCGCGGCTGCGATAGCCGCTGACATCAACGACCAGCCACGACCCGGTGTCTATGACGGCAACGGATTCTGCTACGTAGAGGTAGGAGATGGTCTGGCTGCCTACGGCACGGGGAACTTCTACGCCTATCCCGCCCCACGGGTGACCCTCGAGGATCCCTCGGCACAGGGGCGAAGGGCCAAACAAGAGTACGAGCAGCTTCTCGACATTTGGTTCGATACCTGAGGCCACTCCCCACGAAGGGATCAACTACTACCAGCGCCACATGCCGGTGCGGTCAGGGCGGCGATCAGGTGATGGGTTGCTTGCTCGTCGCCGGAGACGTGGTTGAAGGTTGCGTCGGCGGCGGCTTGCCCAAGCAGGAAAGCAGAGATGTTCGGGGTGGCCACAGCTACGCGAGCATCGGGCTGTGTCGAAGTCCGTGCGGCGACCGTTGGCCTGGTCCCGAGGACGATCTCTGCGAATTCGCCGTCCACGTCCAGTTCGATGATGTCGACTTCGCGGGGCAATGCAGCGCCGGCGCGAGCCAGTACGGCCTGTAGGGCCATGGCGATGGCTCGGATGCTCCGCCGATGGACGGCGGGGCCGATTCGGCCCATTCGGGCTCCCCACATGCCAAGCTCTTCGATCGCCGTCCGTGTCCCGGCACCCCCTTCGGTCAGGCTGTAGAGGCTGGAGCCACCCAGGTCGACGCGTCGGACGATGCCGTCGGTCTCCATGCGGCGGAGCCGATCGGTCAATAGGTTGGTGGCGATGCCGGGGAGGCCGTCACGCAGCTCCTGGAATCGGGCGGGGCCCCCGAGGAGCTCCCGCAGAATCAGGATGGTCCAACGGTCGCCGATGAAGTCGAGCGCCGTCGCCATCGGGCACACCTGCTCGTAGCTCTTTCGGCCGGATTGCCACCGGGTGATTGCCATGGAGCTCACCTTACACTAGAAAGTCAACTGTTCAATTGACTAACTAAAGCTAGTCTGCGATAGTCGACCACACGACGAGTCGCCGCGACGTCGCGTCGCGACGTACCCGATGGGAGACAGACATTGACGCAGTACCGCGAGCCCCTGCCGCCGCACCTCGCCGAACCGACCAAACTCGGACAGGAGATCACCGTCACGGGCAAATGGGTCCCGACGAAGCAAGGAGGGCTGTTCCGGAAGTCCGCCGAGTCGAAGGAAATGCTGAAAGAGTGGGAGGACATCCACGCCAGCGCCAGGGCAGACTCCGGCGTGCTTTCAACCGAGATCAACCATGCCGTCGGTGAAGACGCGGTGCTCGTTCATCACGTTTTCCAAGATCCCGACGCACTGGTTCACTACTTCTCCACGACCGCCACGGAGCACATGGGCGCGCTCACCAAGATCGCTAAGCCGGAACTACACCTCGTTCGTGGAGCCACCGTCCCCGCTTCTGCCCGGGAGGCACTGCTCGCCAAGAACGTCCCGGCGGTGTTCGGAGAGCACCTCTTCGGTTACGTGAAGGAGGACTACACGCGCCCGGACCCGA
>CAMYJM010000013.1 GCA_947258635.1 uncultured Acidimicrobiaceae bacterium | reverse complement strand
AAGTCGCTTGATCATGATTGAGAGATCCCCTCTCCTGCTTGCATACTTCTCGTACCTATCGGAACGCCGGTACGACGCGAAGTTAGTACCGGGATATGGGCGGCGCCACACGAACTCTGGCACTAACTGGTAAACAGCAGGTCAGCGTGGCGGCGACCAACAGACGTTCGTTCGCCCGCGGCGCACCCCGCTCAGCCCGATCGCCTGAACAGCACCCAGATCAACGGCAGCCCGCCGAACATCGCAACGGCAGCCACCCCCATCGCGGTGGACAGTCCGAAAGCGTCGCCGACGGCGCCGTACCCGATGGCGGCCAGCGACCGGATCGCGAAGTTGATCGACAGGTACACCCCGTTGGCGAGCGCCCGGCTCTCCGGAAACCGCTCCTGGACGAGTGCCAAGAACACCGGGGGCACCGCCAGCAGGGTGAAGCCGATGAAGGGAAGCAGCGCGATCCGGACCGCACCGTCGGCCATCAGGAAGAGCAGCAGAGCGCTCGGCGCCGCGATGTGGCCGAACACGAGAACGGCGCGCCGTCCGACATGGTCGCTGACCCATCCGCCGGCGAGGGCACCGGCGATTCCGGCCGCCTCGACGATCGACAGTGCCGCCCCCGCCAGCCACACGCTGGTGCCCTCCTCCGTCAGGAAGAGCGGCAGAAAGACCGTGACCGACATCGTCATCATGCTGCGCACCACAATGAGCCCGGCGAGCAACAGCATCGTCCCCCGCATCGCACCCACTGCACGACGCCACGGAACCTGTTCGCCGTCGTCGCGGCTGCGCAGCGGCACGTCCCGCAACCGAAAGTGGAGAACCACAGACGTGGCGGCACCGGCCAGTGCGAGGAAGACCATCGAGCGCGCCGACATCACGGCTAGTGCGCTGACGACGACGAGTGGACCGAGCGTGCGGCCCAACTCGCCGCCAACCATCCAGAAGCCCATTCCCCTACCGAGCTTGCTGCCGGACAGGTAGCCGACGGCGACCGGGGCGGTGGCGTGAAAGGCGGCCACGCTGATACCGGCGACAGTCAGCAGCAATGCCAGCACGACGTACCCGGGTGCCCAGCCCAGCAGGCTCATCGCGGTCGCCGTCACCGCCGGGCCGAGTACCACGATCCACCGCAGCGTTGTCCGATCGGCGAGGTGTCCGATGAACGGTTGCAGCAGCGAGGGAATCTGCAGGAACGCCGACAACAGCCCGGCCGCCGTGTTGGAGAGCGCCAGCCGCTCGACGAATCGCGGCAACAGCGGGGGGAGGAACGCCGTGAAGGTGTCGTGCACCGCGTGCCCGCCGGCAATTGTGACCAGCCGTCCCGTCTGGAACTCGTCGGCCGCTTCCCGCGGGGCGGCGTCAGGCCCGGCCTTGGTCACGAGTCTCGTCCCGCCGCCATCATCAACTCATGATGTCACAAGCCCCAATCGGGACGAAACGGCGCGGCGGCCGTGCCATGTCTCCTCCCCCGCGAGCGTCAGCGAGCGTTGGGGGCGTGGGTGAGGCCACGCGGTCCGGAGCCTCGCCGTCCTGCCGATAGCCGAACGTCCCGAGTTGGTGGCCCCGCCCGAGGAACGAGGGCGGGGACGGAGGGGGCAGCACAGGCGCGGCGGACAGCTCTGCCGCGCACACCAACTTCACACCGCGCCTCCGCCAGGAGTTGCGCAGCAACTCCCAAGGAACCCGAAGGGTTCCCACCCCCCTCGGCTCCTCGTACCTCGTCGCCACTCCCCCCAAACGTCTCCCGCCGAAGACGGCGTGTGACGGGGGGAGACACACGCGCCAGACGCTGATCCGCGCCTCTACGTGCCCTGGGCGTGGACGAAAGCGCGCCGTTCGCGGGCCTGATCGAGTTCGACGAACATCACTCGCTGCCACTGACCGAGGAGGACTTCACCGTCGACAACGGGGATGGTGACAGACGGTTGGCCGACCAGGAGTTGGCGAACGTGGGCGTGACCGTTGATGAACTCGTCCTCCTGGAGGTTCTCGGTCCTGACGGAGTGGTCGTCGTGCTCGTAGTAGACCCCTTCGGGGATCGCGTCCTGGATGGTGCGGCGGTAGTCGTTGAGGAAACCGGTTTCGGATTCGTTGATCACGACGGAGGTTGTGGTGTGGGGCGTGTACACGGTCACCTGGCCGTGCTTGACACCGCTGCGGCCCACGACCTCTCTGACGAGCGTGGTCAGATCCCAGAACTCGTTGGGCTCAGAAGTATTGAAATGGAGCGCTTCGGTTCGGATCGCCGGGGATGAGGACTCGGACAGCAGGGTCGGCGGGCCCATTGGAACACGGGTCGCTTGCCTCGTGGGCAATGATTCAGTCAAGGGATTCCTCGAGGATTGGCCAGATTGCGTTCAACCGGCCCGGACATTACCAACCTTCACGCCAAATGAGGACCCAACCCTCGGTCTTCGGTCGCGGTGAACCCGGTGAGCCACCGCGAATCTACGTGATGCGGCAGGCGAGCAGAGGCAGCCTCGGCATTTCTCCCCGCCGCGCCGGATCGTGATGGCGCCCTTCCCGGCCCGGCCGGCGCGGGCCGTTAGGATTCGACTGGAACTAAGGCGCGGCGGAGGGATCAGAATGCCGGCGACTGTGGTAGTCGGGGCCCAGTGGGGGGACGAGGGCAAGGGCAAGATCACCGACCACATGGCTGAAGCCGCCGATTTCTTGGTGCGCTATCAGGGAGGCAACAACGCCGGCCACACGATCGTGGTCGAGGACGAGCGCTTTGCCCTGACGCTGATCCCCAGCGGGGTCCTCAACCCGGTGGTCACGCCCGTCATCGGTAACGGCTGCGTCATCGACCCCGCAGTGCTGCTGACAGAGATGGAGACGTTGCGCTCCCGCGGCGTCGATCCGAGTCGGGTGCGCATCTCGAACAACGCCCACCTCATCATGCCCTACCACCGCAAGCTCGATGCCGTCATGGAGCGCTACCTGGGCCGGCAGCAGATCGGGACGACCAAACGCGGGATCGGCCCGGCCTACACAGACAAGTTCTCCCGCCAGGGGATCCGGGTGCAGGACTTGTTCGACCCCAAGATCTTTCGCGAGAAACTCGGGGTGGCGCTGCGAGAGAAGAACCTCCTCCTCACCAAGGCCTACAACCAACTCCCGATGGAGCTCGGGTCCATCGCCGACGAGTACTTGGAGATGGCCGAGCACATCAAGCCGCACGTCACCGATACCTCGCAGCTCATTTGGAACGCACTCCGTGACGACAAGAACGTGCTCTTCGAAGGCGCTCAGGGGACGCTCCTCGACATCGATCACGGCACCTACCCCTTCGTCACGTCGTCGAGCCCGACGGCGGGCGGGGTCTGTGCCGGGGTCGGAATCGGGCCGATGGAGATCGGTCGAGTCGTCGGAGTCGCCAAGGCTTACATCAGCCGTGTCGGCAGCGGCCCGTTCCCGACCGAGCTCGACGACGAGATCGGCGAGCAGATGGTCGAGATCGGCGGCGAGTTCGGGACGGTGACCGGGAGGCGGCGCCGTTGTGGCTGGCTCGACACGGTGGCACTGCGCTACGCGGTCCGAATCAACGGGATCTCCGAGATTGCGTTCACCAAGATCGACGTGCTGTCGGCCTTTCCCGCCCTCAAGATCGCGGTCGGCTACCGCTCCGGCGACACTACCTACAACGAGTTCCCCCGCCAGCAACGTGTCCTGTACGACTGTGCGCCCGTTTACGAAGAGGTCGCGGGCTGGAGTGAGGACATCTCGGGTGTCCGCACGTACGCCGACCTTCCGCCCCAGGCACGCGACTACATCGAGCTCGTCGAGAAGCTGGTCGGTGTCCCCATCGCGACAGTATCGGTCGGGCCCGCCCGGTCGGCAACGATTGTGAAGTGATCTAGATGCGTGTGCTACTCCTCGGCGGCGGCGGCAGAGAGCACGCCGTGGGCTGGAAGCTCGCCCAGAGCCCGGAGCTCGATCTCCTCATCAGCGCTCCCGGCAATCCCGGGCTGGCGGACTTCGGTCCGGTCATAACCGGCTTCGACATCAACGATCCGGACGCCGTGACCGCGCTCGCCATCGCCAATCGGGTGGACCTGGTGGTCGTCGGACCGGAAGCACCCTTGGCGGCGGGCGTCGTCGACCGTCTCATCGCCGCCCGGATCCGCACATGCGGCCCGGGACGGGAGGGCGCCCAGCTCGAATCGTCGAAGGCCTACGCCAAACACGTCATGGCGCGGGCGGGGGTGCCGACCGCTCCGGCGCGCTCATTCACGGATGTGACGGCCGCGGTCGATCACCTCGCGACTGCGCCCGGTCCCTATGTCGTCAAGGCAGACGGGCTGGCGGCGGGGAAAGGCGTACTCGTCACCGCCGACCTGATCGCCGCCCAGAGTTGGGCCCGCCTCTGTCTCGAGGGGCACTTCGGTGATGCCGGCTCCACGGTCGTCGTCGAGGATTACCTCCGCGGCCCCGAGGTTTCGGTCTTCGTTCTGACCGACGGCACCACTGCCCTGCCGCTGGCTCCGGCTCGGGACTACAAGCGACTCCAGGACGGAGACAAGGGACCCAACACCGGGGGCATGGGGACGTTCTCGCCGCTGGCGGGGCTCCCCGAAGACCTCGTCGAGTGGACCGTGCAGTCGGTGGTCCACCCGGTGCTCGATGTCCTCCGCGCGGATTCGATCACCTATCGCGGCTTCATCTACGTCGGCCTGATACTCACCGACGACGGCCCCACCGTGCTCGAGTTCAACTCACGGCTGGGAGATCCGGAGACGCAGGTGGTGCTCCCGCGACTCGACGACGATCTTCTCGGCCTCCTGGCCGCGGCAGCCGCGGGCCGGCTGCACGGTAAGCCGCTGTCATGGCTGCCGGATGCCGCCGTAGACGTGGTGATCGCCGCTGAGGGCTACCCGGAGCGCCCCAAGACGGGTCGCCCGATCCGGGGAATCGAACAAGCCGCGGCCCATCCCAACGCGCTCATATTCCACGCCGGAACCGAGCGCACCGCTCAGGGGATAGTGAGCCGGGGCGGCCGGGTGTTGAACGTGGTCGGCACCGGCCCCGACATCGCAAGCGCTCGCCGGACGGCGTACGACGCGGTCGCCGAGATCGAGCTCGAGGGCATGCACTACCGCACGGACATTGCTCAGTAAGTACTTAGCCGAGCTCATGGGTGGTAAAGAACCGCGCTCGCTCATGGGTGGGAAAGAACCGCGCTCGCTCATGGGTCGTATGACGTACTTCGTATCACGTATTCGGTGACCAGGCGTACCGGGAGCAACGACTCAGGGGGAAGATGGGGTGCACCCAGCAACTTGTCTCCCTCGTCCGGCCATTCTGAGAATCCGTTTTACGGAAATACGTAGTACGGGCGACCAAGCAAGCCAGCTGCCATCATCGCCGGAGTTCCAGTCCGCGCGCATTCGCTACCTGATAGCGTGCCCTCCATGAAAGTAGCGATACTCATGGGGTCGGAGAAGGATGCGGCGACGATGCAGCCGGCGGCTGAGGTCCTGCACGAATTCGGCATCGAGCACGAGGTTCACGTGATGTCGGCCCACCGCACTCCGCGCCGGGTCGCCGAGTTCGCCGCGGCCGCCCGCGACAACGGATTTGCCGCGATCATCTGCGGCGCCGGCAAAGCTGCCCATCTTGCCGGAGCCGTGGCCGCCCACAGTGACCTGCCGGTTATCGGCGTGCCGATCGCAGCCGGCAAGCTCGGCGGGCTCGACGCCCTGCTGGCGACGGTGCAAATGCCGACTGGGATCCCGGTTGCCACCGTCGCAGTCGACTCGGCTGCCAACGGCGCCTACCTGGCCGCCGCCATCCTCTCCATCGCGGATTCGGGCCTGGCGGGGCGGCTGGCGGCGTACCGGGAGAGTTTGGCTCAGTGAGGCGCTCCGGATGATCGAGCGCTACTCCCTCCCGGAGATGGCGGCCGTCTGGAGCGAGGCCACCAAGCTTCGCATCTGGAAGGAGGTGGAGACGCTCGTGGTCGAGGCGTGGGCCGACCACGGCGTGGCCCCGGTCGGGGCGGCCGCCGCCCTCCGCAGCGCCCCCGAGGTCGACATCACGGCCTGGAAGGAACGGGAGGCCGTCACCAATCATGATCTAGCCGCTTTCGTCGACGTGCTGGCGGCGGCCGTGGACACCGGAGGCGAGTGGGTTCACTACGGGCTGACGTCATCAGACGTCGTCGACACGGCACAGGGCGTGATGATGCGCGACGCCGCCGACCTGCTGCTGCAACGCACCGCCGAGCTGTTCGATGTCGTCAAGGCCAAGGCATTGCAGCACCGGGAAACTGTGATGATCGGCCGCACCCATGGGATTTGGGCGGAGCCGACAACGTTCGGGTTGAAGATGGCGACATGGGCCTTCGAAGTGGCCCGTGATCGCGAAAGGCTGGCGCATGCCCGAGCCGCAGTAGCCGTCGGGAAGATCTCCGGAGCCGTCGGCACCTACGCGCATACCCCGCCGAGCATCGAGGCCTACGTGTGTGACCGGCTCGGCCTCGATATCGAGCCGGCATCGTCACAGGTCACCCACCGCGACCGGCACGCCGAGTTCCTGTCGACGCTGGCGCTCATCGGCGCATCGCTGGAGCGCTTCGCCACCGAGATCCGCCACCTGCAGCGCAGTGAGGTCGGCGAGGCGTTCGAGGCCTTCCGCAAGGGCCAGAAGGGGTCTTCGGCCATGCCACACAAGCGCAATCCGATCGCTTCCGAGAACGTGACGGGTCTGGCTCGCCTGCTGCGCGGCTACGCCGGCGCCGGCCTGGAGAACGTCGCCTTGTGGCATGAGCGCGATATCTCGCACAGTTCGGTGGAGCGCGTCGCCCTGCCCGACGCGTGCCTCGCCCTCGACTTTGCGCTGGCCCGCATGACCCGGCTGATCGCCGAGCTGGAGGTGAACTCGGAGCGAATGCAACAGAACCTCGAGGCGACCCGCGGCATCGTGTTCTCCCAAGCGGTGCTGCTGGCGCTGATCGAGGGTGGGATGACCCGGGATGACGCCTACCGCGTTGTCCAGCGCAACGCCATGCTGGCGTGGGACCACGGCCACCACCTGCGCGAGCTACTGGAGAAGGATGCCGACGTCACCCTCGACTCTGCCAACCTGGAAGAGTGTTTCTCCCCGGCCCGGTTTCTGCGCAATGCCGAGGTCGTGTTCACCCGGCTCGAGTCGATCGAGCTTTCTACCGGTCAATGAGATCGACCTCGAGGATGGCGGTGAACCGGACGCTGCGCTCTCCCGAGTAGAACGTCCCCCCCAGCCGCATCGCCTCGAGATCGTCGATCGAATCCCGATCGAGGCCGGTACCGTCGAGCTGCATCAGCTTGTGAATGTCGACGTACAGCGACGCGCCGCCGGGGAAATTGTCTGCCAGCCAGCGATAGCCGTCGGTGTCCGCGAACGGCACGGGCTCACCTGCCATCTGATCGAGCCGGAGCACAACCTCGTCACCCAACACCCCGAAAGTCATGGGGGCGTCGGGAAGGAGGATCAGGCCCTCCCTGCCTTCCACCACCACTCCATCGCGCAGCAAGAGGGTGCGAATGTGCTCGAAAGCCCGCACCACCGGCGCTGCGTCCAACAGCCCGGCCGAGACGTCGATGTCGACTTCTTCGTTGAAGTCGCCGACCGCGACCGACAGGAGGAAGTGCCCGCCAAGTTGGGCCAGTCCGTCGTTGACGAAGTCGACCTCGAACATGTCCCCCGCCATCGAGACCATATCGTCGAACATCCGCGGATCGGCCGCTTGCAGCTGGTCGATCGTCTGCCGGCCGAAGTCTTCGTCCATGGCGACTCCAAAGAGGATGTCGGGTGTCTGCCGGAGGTCGGAGATCATCGATAGGGGCAGTGGGGCTAGTCCCTTCCGATCGATCGGCTCCTCCTGTTCGACATACACCTCCACGGCGATCCGCTCGCCGTCGAGGCCGAAGCTCATCCCCAGGGCAGTGAGCCCCCGGTAGCTCTCCGGGATGGCTTCGTCGAACAAATCGGCCATTTCGTCGTAGGTGTCGTTGATGAATCGAGGATCGATCATGAGCTTGAACCAGGCGCGTCGGTCGAGTTCGGCGTAGGCCGCCTGAAACCAGTCGGTATCGGTAACGGATCCCCCGGCATCGATCGTGCGATATGAAGCCTCCATCGAGTCGCGGCTGTCGGCGATCACCATGTAGTCGCCGTTCACTCCGAAGAACGCCGGGGTATCACCGGATTCGAGGGCCACAACCCTCAGGCCGGCGATGGTCGAGTCGGTGGCCGTGGAGGTCGGGTCATCGCCGAGCGTGCGCTCGACGACCATGTCGATGAAACGCCACGCCGCCACCTCATCGCGGACGAAGAACGCGGCGATGATCGTCTCGGGTTTCGTCGCGGCGGCGTCGCCGCCCACTCCGATGGCCGCGGAACGGCCGATCCAGGAGAGGAGATCACGTTCGAGGTCAATGTCGAATTCGCGTTCGATGTAGTCAACGTAGGCATCGGCAGGATCGCCCGGCGGCAATTCACCGGCCTCCTGGGCAAGGCGGATTGTGTAGTCCACCAACTCGGAGTCGGCGAGCTCCCGCACCTCGCCAAGATCGGCGACGAACACCCCTTGCACGTCGGCCGGGATGGCGCCGACGGCGGACAGCGGGCCGCCGATCGCATCGGCGACCAGGGCCCGCCCCACGATGGCCAGGATCGCCACGACGGCGACAAGAGCCCCGGCGAGAGCGATTCGTCTATTGGATCGCCGGGCAGACTCCATTCGCTTCCAGTCGGCCGTGCCGGGCAAGACCTTTAGCCGGCGGCCGGCGCGGATCTCAAGCCTCGATGGCCGCGACCCGTTCGTCGGCAGGTGGGCCGCACACGGTCTCCATGGTGACGGTGCCGGCGGCGAGGGAATCGGCCACGGCGCCGGCCAGGTCCCCGGAGTCGATTAGCGGATACAGGTTGTCGCCGGGGCAGCTCGTAGCCGCCCAATCTCGGTGGCCGCGGATGGTGTCGGGCGCGACGTCGAACTCGGCCGCCGCCCACGCCAGGACGTTGACGAGGGCCAGATGCTGCGCCGCCGGCAAGGGCTGCTCATCGAAATTGCCCTCACAGCAAACCAGGAAATGGCCTGTGGGGTCGTAGTCGGTGCCGGTGTCTCCCACCGCGGTGACCGGGCGGCACTCGTAGACGTTGCCTTCGAGATCGATGATGAAGTGGTAGGCAATGTCCGACCAGCCACGATCGAGCTGATGGAATCTCTGATGACCTCGGATCGCCTCCGGGGCGTCGCGGTTCTCCAAGAGCAACCGCGCCGTGTGGTGCACCGTCATCCACTCGATCTCGTGCTCCCGGAAGTCCCCGGCGGGGGCTGCCGCGCCCCAGGCGTCACGACAGAGGACGTCGATGTGGGCGACGGGCGGGGGCCCGGGCGTTGTCGGGGTGGTCGCAGTAGTCGCCGGGGCGGGAGGCGCTGTGGTAGTCGGGGCCGGGACCGTCGTTGTGGGGGCCTCCGTGGTCGCGGGGCCGGCGGCGACTTGGTTCACCGCTCCCCGGTCGCGCAGCCACACCCAGCCGACGGCGGTGGCGCCGGCGCCGGCGAACAGAAAGGCTCGCCGGGTCATCTGTGGGCTCACCGGTTCTCCATCCATTGCGCCGAACGCCGGAACTGGGAATCGAGATAGGAACGCAGCGGCCCGGTAACTTCCATCGCGTCGAGAGCCTCGCCCATGCAGCGCAGCCACTCCACTGCTTCGGAGTGGCCTATCGAGAAAGGCATGTGGCGCATGCGAAGCATCGGGTGGCCCCGCTTCTCGACATATAGCGGCGGGCCCCCCAGCCAGCCACTGAGAAACTCGTAGAGCTTGTCACGCGAGACTGAGTCGTCCTTGGGGAGCATGGCGCGCAGCGTGGGCGCAGTCGCGTCGATCCGATCGTAGAAGAGCTCGGTCAGGCGGCGCACCTCGGTATCCCCGCCCAGAGCCGCGTAAGGGGTCGCGCCGTCACCCCACGGCCGGCCGGCAGGCACCGTCTCTGATTGATCCATCGAACCATGCTAAGGCGTGGCGGTGTGCTATCTGTTGCAGAGAGTGTCCGGCGGTCACCATGAACCATTCCCGCACGCCGCCCAACTATGATCCGCGACGTGCTGGCATTCAACCACCTCGGGTCGGGGAAGGTACGCGAGATCTATGAGGTCGATACCGAACGGTTGCTGATCGTGGCGTCGGATCGCATCTCGGCGTACGACGTCATCATGTCGGAGGAGATTCCGGACAAGGGCAAGGTGTTGACCGGGCTGTCGAGCTACTGGTTCGGGCTGCTCGACACCCCTCACCATCTGCTGTCGACCGATCCCGCCGCTGTTCCCGGTATAGATGCCGCCGCCGCCGATTACCTGGCGGGGCGCATGATGCTCGTCCGGCGCTGCGAGGTGATCCCGATGGAGTGCGTGATCCGGGGCTATCTCTACGGATCTTCCTGGCGGGAATACGCCGCGGGCGGCGGACCGACCACCGAGCACCTCCCGGACGACCTCCAGTTGGCCGATCGCCTCGCTGAGCCGATCTTCACGCCGGCCACGAAGGCAGACAGCGGCCATGACGAGAACCTCACCGAAGCCGGTGCGCGCGACCTGGTAGGCGACGACCTCTACGAGGATCTCAAGGCCCGCAGCCTGGCGATATACCTGGCGGGGGCCCAATACGCCGCCGAACGAGGGATCATCCTGGCCGACACCAAATTCGAGTTCGGAGTCGCCGACGGCGACGTGATTCTCATCGACGAGGTGCTGACTCCCGATAGCTCCCGCTACTGGCCCGCCGAATCGTGGCGCCCGGGTCGCACCATGCCGAGCTTCGACAAGCAGCCCCTGCGCGACTGGCTCGACGAACAGCCCTGGGACAAGACGCCACCCCCGCCTCCGCTGCCGGCAAGCGTGATCAAGTCGACCCGAGATCGATATGTCGAAGCGTTCGAGCGGCTGACCGGCGCCGGCTTCGAACCGGGCCCGGCATGAAGTTCCGTATCGACATTCGCCGCAAGGACGGGCTGGCTGACCCAGAGGGGATGACAACACACAAGGCCCTCCACAATCTCGGGTATACGGAGGTCACCGCCGCCCACTTCGGGCGGACCATCTACCTCGAGATCGAGGGGACCGACGCCGCCGCCGCCGCCGCCGAGGTCGAGACGATGTGTCGCCAGCTTCTGGCCAACCCGGTCATCGAGGACTTCGAGATCGGAGTTGTCGGTTGAAGGTCGCAGTAGTCGTCTTCCCGGGCACGAACTGTGAGTACGACGTTGCGCACGCCCTCGACCTGATCGGGGTGGATGCCGAGCTGGTCTTTCACCAAGAGACGAACCTGTCCGGCTTCGATGCCGTTGTCCTCCCGGGCGGTTTCGCCCACGGCGATTACCTGCGCACCGGCGCCATTGCCCGGTTCTCTCCCATCATGGGGCCCGTCACCGCCATGGCCGCTGCCGGCGCACCCGTGATCGGCATTTGTAATGGCTTCCAGGTTCTCTGTGAGGCCGGACTGCTGCCGGGGGCGCTGGTCGCCAACCGCGACCTTTCGTTCATCTGCAAACCGGTCCATCTGCAGGTCGAGAGTGCCCGCTCCGCTCTGACGGCGGCGGTCGCGCCGGGCGCCGTGCTGCGCATCCCGCTCAACTCCTATGAGGGCAACTACGTGGCGGCTGCCGAAACCGTGGGCGCGCTCGAGGCCAACGGTCAGGTCCTGTTCCGCTACTGCGACGACTCCGGCGCCGTCTCGGAGAGCGCCAACCCCAACGGCTCGATGGGCAACATCGCCGGGATCTGCAATGACGCCGGCAACGTCGCCGGGTTGATGCCCCATCCCGAGCGCGCCGTCGAAGCCGTCCTCGGATCGACCGACGGAATCCGCCTCCTCCAATCGATCCCGACGTTTGCCGCCCTGGTGGCAAATCCCCGATGAGTCAGGCGCCCCCCGCCGCCGCCGAACCGGCTCATCGCCAACTCGGCATGACGGACGACGAATATCATTCAGTCGTCGGCATCCTGGGCCGGGAGCCGCGACCGGCCGAGCTGGCGATGTACTCGGTGATGTGGAGCGAGCATTGCTCCTACAAGTCGTCACGGATGCACCTGGGCCGGCTGCCCTCGAGCGCACCGTGGGTCGTCGTGGGGCCCGGCGAGAACGCCGGCGTGGTCGACCTCGGCGACGGCTGGCTGGCCGCGTTGCGCATCGAGAGTCACAATCACCCCTCTTTCGTTGAGCCCTATCAGGGAGCCGCCACCGGCGTCGGTGGCATACTGCGCGACATCTTCACCATGGGCGCCCGCCCGATCGCCGTGTGGGACCCACTGCGCTTCGGTCACCTCGACGATGCCCCCAACCGCTACCTCTTTGGTGGTGTCGTCTCCGGGATCGCCGGCTACGGCAATGCCGTCGGAGTTCCGACGCTCGGCGGCGAGGTCGAGTTCGCCGACCCATACGCGGCGAATCCGCTCGTCAACGTGATGGCCCTCGGGCTGCTGCGACGTGACCAGCTCGTCCTGTCGGCGGCTTCGGGGGCCGGGAACATCGCAGTGCTCCTCGGCGCCGCCACCGGGCGGGACGGCATCGGGGGGGCCTCGATCCTGGCGTCGGCCAGCTTCGACGAGGAGTCCGGATCGAAACGGCCGTCGGTTCAGGTTGGCGATCCCTTCGAGGAGAAGCGTCTCATCGAGGCTTGCCTGGAGCTGTACGGGCGCGGCCTCGTAGTCGGTATCCAGGACCTCGGTGCCGCCGGAATCTCATGTGCCACGAGCGAATCCGCCGCCAACGGCGGCATGGGCATGGACGTCGATCTCGACTCCGTCCCCGTTCGCGAGGACGGCATGACGGCCGGGGAGATCCTCATGTCGGAGTCCCAGGAACGCATGTTGGCGATAGTCGAGCCGGAGGCGTTGCCCGAGGTCGTGGCGGTCGCCGCCAAGTGGGAGGTCAACGCCAGCGTCATCGGGACGGTGACGGAGGGGGGCACGCTGCGGGTGCGCCAGCACGGAGAGCTGGTTGCCGAATTGCCCGCCGCGTCGCTGAGCGACGATGCCCCCAAATACGACCGAGCGGTGGCCCGGCCGGGATACCTCGACGAGCTATGGGCGGCCGGCATCACTGAAGCCGCACCCGGCGACGCCGCCGAAGTGCTGCTCGCCCTCCTCGACGATCCCGCTCTCGGAGACCGCTCGTGGATCTACCAGCAGTACGACCACCAGCTGTTTCTCAACACAGTGGTGGAACCGGGCCATGACGGCTCGTTGCTGCGGATCAAAGGCACCGACAAGGCCCTGGCGGTCTCCACCGACGGGGATGGGCGCCGTTGCTATCTCGACCCGCGTCGGGGCGCCGCCCGCCTCGTCATGGAGTCGGCCCTCAACGTCGCCGTCACCGGTACGAGGCCCTACGCCGTCGTCGACAACCTCAACTTCGGGAATCCGGAGAAGCCCGAGATCATGTGGCAGTTCATCGAGACGATTGCGGGGATGACCGAGGCATGCGAGCAACTCGGCGTCCCGGTGATCGGCGGCAACGTCTCGTTCTACAACGAAACCGCGGGCGTCGACATCTACCCGTCGCCCGTGGTCGGGATGCTCGGCTTTGCCGATCCGATGCCCCCGGCGCCGCCGCGGCTCGACAGGGCCGCATCCGGGATGGAGATCTGGCTCGTCGGGCCCCGCGACGTAGCCGATTTCGCGGCCAGCGCGTACTCCCGGGTCGTGCTCGGCCGGCTCGACGGCCGTCCCGCCCCCACCGATCCGGAGCTGGGTCCTGCGGTCATCGCGACGGCCACCGGGCTGGCTCACCTGCTACCGGTGCTGCACGACATCTCCAGCGGTGGCCTCGGCGTGGCGCTTGCCGAGATCGCCATCGCCAGCGCGATCGGACTGGCGATCGACGATATCGGCTGGAGTGAGCTGTGGAGCGAGGGACCCCACCGTTTTCTGGCCGTCGCCGAACCGGGGACACTGCCGGCGCTCGAGGTGCCGGCAGAGCGAATCGGACTGATCGGCGGCGCTTCCCTCGACTTCGGACGCCATGGTGCCGTCGACCTGACGACGGCGACTCGGGAGTGGCGCGCCGCGATACCGAGACGCATGTCGTAGAACGGCCGTTTCAGTCTCGAGGCAGGTCGCGGTGTGAGGGTGCGCCGAGGATGATGAACGAGCCGGTGGCCGTCGCCGCCAGCTTGCCGCGGCTCTCATAGGCCTCGCCGCGAATCTGCATGACTTTGCGGCCCGGGTGGAAGACCTCGGCCGTCACGCGCAGCGGGCCGGCGCCGACCATACGGAGAAACCGCTGGTGCAGATCGATCGTGGCGATATCGGAATCAACCAGAGAATGCACGGCGGTGCCCATCACCGTGTCGAAGACGACGAAGACCAAGCCTCCATGCATCCGAGGCGCCGCCGAGAAGTGCCTCTCGGTGACGAGCATCCGGCCCTCCGCCTTGCCGGGAGCGGTGATCTCGACCTCCAGGCCGAGGAAGTCCCATATCGGGGACGGTCCCGACGATTCATCCTTCATGAGCGCATCGCATCCAGGTCGGCCTGCAGGATCTCGCGCTCATCCTCGTCTTCGATCACACTGAGCAGGTCTTGGGCGCGGGCCACATGGTTGTCGCGCGCCTCCTCGTCACCCTTGGCCCCGGCGACGCGAGCGAGGACCTCATGGCCGCACGCTACGAGGAAGGGACCCAGGTTGTCGTCGACGGCCCGGCGCAGCGCCTGGTCGGCAAACTGCTGGGCGAGGTCCGGTTGCCCGACGGCCACGAGCACCCGGGCAACCTGCCAATCGGCGATCGCCCGGTTCTTCTCGCCGCCGACCACGGTCCAGTGGTAGTAGGAGCCAAAGGCGGCGCCCAACATCTCGCGGTCCTGGGCAGGCGTGCGGTGCAGCTCGTCGAGCAGGCTCCACGTGTGATTGAAGAGCTGCGCTGCCATCGCCCGGTGCACCTCTGCATCATCCGACGATTCCGGTTCTGCAACGCTCTCGCCCATGTCACTCCTCTATTACATGCCGAACCCGGTAGTTTGGCACCTCCATGGATGACCTCAGCCCACCACCGACGCCAACCCCGGTCTGCTATCGCCATGCGGACCGGGCGACCCGGCTGGCTTGCTCCGAGTGCGGCAAGCCCATTTGCGCAGAGTGCTCGCACGACAGTGCCGTCGGCCAGCGGTGCCGCGAATGTGCCCAGCCCCATGGGCGGCACAAAGTGGTCGATGCCCGCCGGACGACGGGGGCGCTGGCGGGGCTCACCAACGCGCCGGTCAACCAGGCGATCCTCGCCATCACGATCGCCGTCTTCGTCGCCGGCTTACTCAACCTCGAGGCCCGCGATTGGCTGTTTCAGAACCTGTCGTCCTGGAACTTCGGAATCGCCAACGGCGACTGGTGGCGTCTCGTCAGCTCGGCGCTACTGCACGATTATGGATTCATCTTCCATATCGGATTCAACATGTACTTCCTCTACCTGCTGGGCCCGGCGCTGGAGCGGCAGGTCGGGAGCGCACCCTTTGCCGCACTGTATCTGGCCACTGCCGCCACCGGCGGCCTCGCCGCGTACTACCTCGGCGAGCCCCGCACCGTCTCGATCGGAGCATCCGGTGCGATTTTCGGCATCGTGGCGGTCTGGGTCTATGCCGCATACCGTTCGGGCCATCGGGGCGCCCGCATGTTGGCCAACCAGCAGATGCTGTGGCTCATCGGGATCGGAATCGTGTTCCCGTTCTTCGCCAGCGGGCTGAACATCAGCTGGCAGGGACATTTCGGGGGGCTCCTGGGGGGGCTCGCCATCGGATGGGCCTGGGGCCGGGCGGCGCCCCAATCCACCAACCCCAAGCTGACCCGCACCATCATCGCCGTAGCCGCGCTCGGCGCCGCGATCGCCGTCTCCCTCTTCATCGACCCGAGCTGGATGTAGCGAAGCCGCCGCAACGGGCGGGTTGCCTCCGACGACTCACGCACGATGTTCACCGTGCCGAAACAGCCCTGAAACGAAAGCCTGGGAGGGTCGGTCCCTCGGCAACGCGGGCATGGTGCGGGCGAAGAACGTCCTCAACATGCTGATGATGAACTTCTTCACGATTTCGATCGTGACCGTCGTCTGGGTGGCCGTGGGCTACTCGCTGGCATTCGGCGGCGACGGCGGCCTCGTCGGCAACTTCAAGTACTGGATGTTCCAGGACCTCGCCGGCGATGATCTGCTTTTCGCCATGTTCCAGATGACGTTCGCCATCATCACGCCGGCGCTCATCTCCGGAGCCGTGGCGGACCGGATGAGGTTCTCGGCGTGGGTGGCTTTCAGCTCGCTCTGGGCGCTGCTCGTCTATCCGATAGTGGCGCACTGGGCCTGGGCCGGCTGGCTCGGCGAGTTGGGTGCGATCGACTTCGCCGGCGGTCTGGTGGTGCACATCAACGCCGGGATTGCGGCTCTGGTTCTCGTCGTCATGCTCGGCAAACGCAAGGGCTTCGGCGATGAAGCCATCAGACCGCACTCGCTGCCGTTGACCCTCCTCGGCACCGGAATCCTGTGGTTTGGCTGGTTCGGCTTCAATGCCGGCTCCGCACTGGCGGCCGACGGAGCGGCGATCAACGCGATGGTCACGACCCAGATTGGGGCCGCCCTCGGTGCCCTCGGCTGGGTGGCGCTCGAATGGCGCAAGACCGGGGCTCCGACAACCCTCGGCGCAGCTTCAGGGGCCATCGCCGGGCTGGTCGCGATCACCCCGGCGGCCGGGTTCGTCGGTCCGGCGGCTGCCTTTGTCTTTGGGCTGGCCGCAGGGGCGCTCTGCTATCTCGCCGTGTCGCTCAAGTTCAGGTTCGGATACGACGACTCCCTGGACGTCGTCGGGGTACATCTAGTGGGCGGGCTGGTCGGTTCGCTGCTCCTGGGGGTGTTCGCCCAGGCCTCGGTGGGCGGCGTGGACGGTGCGCTGTTCGGCAATTTCGCCCTCATCTGGTACCAGCTGGTCGGGGTGATCGCCGTAATCGCGTTCAGCGGGGCCATGACCCTCGCCATCGCCAAGGTGGTGGCGGCTACCGTCGGCCTGCGGGCCACCGACAAGGAAGAGGCCGACGGCCTCGATATCAGCATCCACGAAGAGCGCGGCTACGTGCTCGACGCCCGATAGGGAGCCTTCATATGAAACTCGTGACAGCGTTCATCAAGCCCTTCAAGCTCGACGATGTCAAGGATGCGCTCAAAGCGGCCGGGGTATCCGGGATGACCGTCTGCGACGTCAACGGCTTCGGACGCCAATCCGGACAGACCGAGGTGTATCGAGGCGCCGAGTACACGGTCGACTTCGTGCCCAAGGTCCGTCTCGACGTCGTCGTCGACGACACCGAGGCCGACGCGGTCATCACCACCATCGAGGAAGCCGCCCGGACCGGCGATATCGGCGACGGCAAGATCATCGTCACCACTGCCGACCAGGTTGTTCGCATCCGCACCGGTGAACGCGGCCGCGACGCCATCTGACCGTGCCGGCGAAGGGTGCCGTCGCCGCGGGGAATCCCCTGACGGCGTTCCTCGAGCTGCGCCGATCGTTGCGGCGGGCTCCGCTCGGCGACGGTGGCCGTGATACGTGCCGGGCGCTGAGCGACGCTCTCGACGAGGCAATTGCCGCGTCCTTTCCCGAGGGCTTGGCGTCCGAGCTCGCCGTCGTGGCCGTGGGCGGCTACGGAAGGCGGGAACAGAGCCTCTTCTCGGATGTCGATGTGATGCTGCTCCACAGCGGCGCCGACCTAGCGACGGCGACCCGGGCCCTGCTCTACCCGTTGTGGGACGCCAACCTCAAGGTGGGCCACTCGGCGCGAACCGTCGCCGAGTGCATCGTCGCCGCCAAGGAGAGCCTCGAGACCCTGACATCGCTGCTCTCGACCCGTCTCATCGCCGGCAACGGCAACCTGGTCGGCGATCTGGAAGCAGCCTTGGCGGGGATGCTCCAGGGTCGCCCGCTCACCTCGCGGCTGGCAGCCGCCGAGCGGGAGCGACGCGCCGTGCACAACTACCCGATCATGGCCGCAGACCTCAAGAACGGACGCGGCGGGCTGCGCACCTTCCAGAGCTTCTGGTGGGAAAGGCGCCGGGCCGGGCTGGTCGGGCTCCCGCTACCCCACCAATCGACTCGAGAAGAAGAGAGTGCCCACCGAGCCCTGCTGGGGGTGCGCAACGCCCTCCACGCCACGGCCGGCAAGGCACTCGACGAGTATGTACCGGACTTACGCGACGGAGCCGCCAAATGGCTCTCGTCCGACCCGTGGGATGTCAGCGAACGGGTCACCAAGTCGCTGCGCACCGGCGATCAGCTCGCAACGGAAAGGTGGCCGGACCTCAACATCGAGCGAGCAACCGGGAGCCGGTGGCGGGGCCGGCGGCGCCGCAGCCCGCGGCCCCACGGCAGCCCGGAGCGGCCGCTGGCGCGGGCGCGGGCCGCGGCCGAGCGCCCGGAAGGCCTGGTGATGGGCCGCGCCGAGCAAGCGGCGATCGCCGCCTGGGGAAGCCACGACTGGACCGGTGACGATCGCCACGACCTGATCGGCCTACTCGCTCTTGGTTCCAGGGGTCGGGCGGCCATGGGCTGGCTGCACCGCCTCGGCTGGGTCGACGCCAACTTGCCGGAGATCGCACACACGATTGCCGCCCCGCAGCTGGCGCCGTTCCACGAGCACCCGGTCGATACTCACCTGTGGCGCACCGTTGACGAGATGCGAGGCCTCGTCTCGGGCGGCGATCCCTGGTACGCCGCGATCGCACAGGAGGTCGCCAATCCCGACCTCCTGTTGCTGGGGGCCTTTCTGCACGACGCTGGGAAAGCTCTCGGCGGCGATCACTCGACCGTCGGGGCTCAACTGGCCGGGTCGCTGTGCCGCCGCATCGGGTTCACGGAGCTCGCCGAACCGGTCGCCGCCCTCGTGCAAAACCATCTCCTGCTCGCCGATACCGCCACAAAACGCGACACGTCAGACCGGCGCGTGCTGGCGGAGGTGGCAGACCGCTGCCACGACCTGCCGGGACTTCAAGCGCTGTACCTGCTCACGGTGGCCGATGCCAAAGCGACGGGTCGCACGATGTGGACGGACTGGAAGGCAACGCTGCTCAAGAACCTCTACGTCAGGCTGGTCGGCGTCATCGAACCGGAACCGCGCCGGGTCGCCCGGTCGCAACGCCTGCAATCGATCGCCCGGTTCGCCGCCGCGGCCGAGGATCGAGCTGCGGCTCACGTGGACGCGATGCCGCCCGGATACCTCGAAGGGCACTCCGACGATGAGATCGCCGCCCACCTCCGCCTGGCCGCGGGGCTCGACGGGCGGGAGTCGGCCGTGCACATTCTGGACGGAGCCGACGCCGCCGGCCGGATGGTGGTCGTCGGCATCGATCGGCCCGGGCTCTTGGGAGCGATAGCGGGCGTACTGACGATCCACAACCTCGAGATCCTCGACGCCAGGCTGCAAGCCCGGGCCGATGGGGTCGCCTGCGACACGTTTCACATCAGGCACACGTTGCCCGATGTTCCCATGAGCCCCGTCGCCACGATCGAAGCCGATCTCAGCGCGGCGCTCCAGGGGACACTCGATGTGGCGAGCCTGGCGGCAGAGAAGGCAGCGCCATATCGGTCGCGGGGGCGCCGCCACCTGGTCGTCCGGGCTCCGACCGACCCAACACTGCGGTACACGGCCATCGAAATCCGCTGCGACGACCGGCCCGGCGTTCTCTCGGACATCGTCCAGGAGCTCTATGCAGCCGGTCTGGACATCCGGGCGGCCCGTATCGATACCCGCGGCGACGAAGCGCGCGACCTCTTCTATGTGCTCGACCGCACCGGCGAACCAATCCGCGATGTCAACGAACTGGCACCCCTGATCGCCGGTCTGCGCAGTTCTCTTCGGCGGCGGCTCTACTGACGCGTTCATCTGTGCTCCATCGAGCGTATTCCGTCGAATGAGCACAACGACCGCAAGAGGCGCCGCCGCGCCTTCCACCGCCTACAATCTCGGCCGTGGCGGAGAGGACGGCCGGCGCGCCGTCAACCATCGGAGAGGCATGCGGCGTGTTCGGCGTTTACGCGCCGGGCGAAGAAGCCGCCCGTCTCGCCTACTTCGGGTTGTTCGCCCTCCAGCACCGCGGCCAGGAGAGCGCCGGCATCGCCACCAGTGACGCCAACGCCATCACGGTGTACAAGGACCTCGGGCTCGTGGCACAGGTCTTCGACGAGGGCAAGCTCGCCAGCCTCACCGGCGACATGGCCATCGGCCACACTCGGTACTCCACAACCGGCTCGTCGAATTGGGCGAACAGCCAGCCAACCTACCGGGATCTCGGCGACGCTTCGATCGCGCTTTCTCACAACGGCAACCTCACCAACACGGCCCATCTGGCCGCGCAGCTGGGTGCCCAGGCGGCCTCGACCGACTCCGAGCTGATGACGCAGTTGATCGCCAACGAGATAGCACTGTCCGGCAACTTGCCCAAGGCCATCGCAGCGGCCGCGCCCGAATTCGAGGGCGCGTTCACGCTGGCGATAATGGATCGCAACACACTCGTCGGTTTGCGCG
>CAMYJM010000012.1 GCA_947258635.1 uncultured Acidimicrobiaceae bacterium | reverse complement strand
GGGTGCTAGACACCGCGTACCCACCCGCCACTCACGTTCATCACCGCGCCGCTCACCCAGTCGCCACTCGGGCGCGCCAGATACAGGCAAGCATGCGCCACCGGCTCGGGACCACCAACGCCGAGGGGGAGGTCGTCTTCGAACGTTGCCAGCGTCTCGGGGTCGATCGGTTGACCCGTTCCCGTGGAGCCCGGCGCAACCGCGTTGACGAGGATCCCCGATGATTCCAGCTGAACCGACAAGCCGATCGTCAGCCCGATCAGCCCGGCCTTGGCGGCGTTGTACGCAACCGAGATGTCGTGGTTGCCCACCCGAGCGCTCCCCGAGCTGATGAAGATGATTCGGCCGGAGCCGCGCTCCATCATGTGTGGCAGCACCGCCCGGGCACACCACCACTGGCCGGTGAGATCGACGTCGATCACTTCTCTCCAATGATCCTCGTCGATCTCCCAGGCCGCTCCCGGTGGGGCGTCGATCCCGGCGACGTTCACGAGGATGTCAACGCTACGGAACCGGGTGAGGGTGCGCTCCACCATCTCGACCGTTGACGTCACGTTGGACACATCAGTCTGCACCGCGTCCGCGGCGTGGCCCTCGGCAACGAGGCCGGCGGCGACTTCACCCACTTTGTCACCTTGGATATCGGCCAGCATCACCGTCGCACCGTCCGCCGCGAAGAACTCCGCGACACACCGGCCGATCCCCTGGGCGGCGCCCGTGATCAGCGCGACCTTGCCGTCCAACTCACCCTGCATCGTCCGTCCTTCCCCGGTGGTCTGTCGCACAAGTTACTCGGGGCGGTCGTCGCGCCTCGCCGGCGCTCTTCGCCCCGAATGGTCCCACAGGATCGTGGCACAAGCGTGTATGTGATCATGTACATGCCGGCCGGGAGAGCCCAGGCAAAGCTGCAAGCGAGATAACGGCGTGTCGGCAGACAGAAGGGAACCAACCATGTGGCCAGAAGGCATTCGCTCGGCGGTCGCGTTGACCGTCGACCTCGACGGCGAGACACCGTGGACTGTGAAAGACCCCGACATCGCGGCGCAGCCGAGTGCCCTCTCGATGGCGCAGTACGGCCCCCGGGTCGGCGTTCCGTTGATCCTGTCGCTGTTCGACGAGATGGCCGTCGCGAGCACGTTCTTCATCCCGGGGAAGTCTGCGGAGGACTACACCGAGACGGTGGAGGCGATCGCCGCCGCCGGCCACGAGATCGCGGCACACGGGTACACGCACACTCCCCCGTTCCGCCTGACCCGCGACGAAGAGGAGGCAGAACTAGTGCGGGCCCTCGAGGTGCTGGGCGGCTTCAGCGATTCCGTGACCGGCTATCGCGCTCCGGTGTACGGCGTCAGCGTGCACACGCTGGAACTCCTGGCGAAGCACGGCATCCGCTACTCGAGCAACTTCATGGACGACATCAAGCCGTACCGGCATGCGGGCTCGGAAGTCGTCGAGCTTCCCGTGCAGTGGATCATGGACGACTGGACGCAGTTCGTGCATGGCTCGGACGATTGGCTGGCCCAGAACGCGACATCGGCACACGTAAAACAGCTCTGGATGGAGGAGTTCCGAGCCATCCACGAGCTCGGAGGGTTGTTCGTCCTGACCCTGCACCCCCAGGTGATCGGACGCCCGTCACGGGTTCAGATGTTGGCCGAATTGATCTCAGAGATGAGATCCGTCGAGGGAGTCTGGATAACGGAGTGCAACACGATCGCGAACCATGTGGCCCAGGAGGATGCATAGCCTCCTCCCGCAGATCCGGCGCGGGTCCAGGGGCGTGCGCCAGCGTACGTGAATGCACCAGAACACAGGGGTCGCATAGCTGGCGCCGACGTGCCTGATCGATCTGTGCGGCTCCGAGGTTGGGGCGTTCTCGATCGGGATCTGCTGATCGGCGCTACCGCCAAGTCAGATGTCTCGTAGGGTGCGTCACGACAATCGCTTCCGGGTCGTGGCGACGATCTCCATCGGTGCAATCGTCCCAGATTCCACCGCATCGACCATGTTTTTGTACCTCATGGGGGCTTCGTCCCCCATGAGAAGATGAAGCCCCAGGGGAGGCGGCGGGCCGGTTCTCCGGCGCAAGCTCGAGAAGAACCCCCTGGCAAAGGTGGAGCGGTCGACAACGTGCTCCACTTCGAAACCGGTTGCTTCCAACACCTCGACGTATTCGTCGGCTGTCGCGAGGAAGCTCCCCGCCTGCGATGCCGCCCAAGGCACCGGGAAGTCAAACGCCGCATCCCTTCGGCCCATGATGTCGTAGATGGCGAACACTCCACCGTCGACCAGCACCCTCGCCACGTCTGAGAATGCCGACTCCTTGTCATCGATATTCATCCCCACATGAAGCAAGACGGCAGCGTCGAAACTCGCTGACCGAAGCGGAAGATCACGCACGTCAGCCTGCTGGAACGTCACCGACCCGTCGAGGCCGACGAGTTCGGTCAGGGCGCCCGCTACTTCGACATACTCGGGTGTCAGATCCACCCCGGTCACGGTATGAAGGCCGGTCTCAGCCAAGTATCTGGCGGTGCCGCCCACCCCCGATCCAACATCGAGCACTCGACTTGCGGCGGGGATCCCGGCCCGCTCCAGCAGGCTCTCAGTTGCCGCGCGACCGCCGATGTGGAACTCGTCGACCGGTCCAAGGTGGTCAACGGTTTACTGGTTGATATTGATCCCAGACTTGCCAATAGCCTCGATGATCGACTCGAAGAGCGCCGTCTCACCGTAGTGACGGAGGATCTCATTCATCCGGAAACCATACGCGACCGAGATCCCATTCGCGCACAGAAAACTCCACATCGGACAGAACCACGCATAGCGATAACCGCCAAGAGCTGGTAGCAGCCCCGCGAACCACTCCGAACCGGCAATCAATCGAGGACCGCTCCGCGATGTGCCGATTCCGTGCACACGGCTAGATGGGCAATCGTGCGCACGACTTGTGATCGGGGCGCGAAGGCCAGTGGCGCTGACGAACATGTGCACACCTACCCGCGCCAACCGGGGTTGGATCCCGCTAGATCGGCGGTGGGGCGAGTCGAACGCAGACGACGCTGCCCGCCCACCAGGACAATGCAGCTAGTCCTTCCCCTTCCGATCCCCGAGCTTGCGTATCTCCTCCACCAGTTGTTCGGTATCGGCGCGGTCCCCGAGCTTGCGTATCTCCTCAACCAGTCGTTCTGTATCGGGACGGTCGCTGAGTTTGTCGATCTGGTCGAGCAGTCGTTGCGTATCTGGCCGGCCTCGGAGCTTGCGGATTTCGTCCACAACCCTCCCTGTCGCCTGGGCTCGTTTTGATTTCAATTCGTCTCCTTGGTTCGTGGTGACCGGGTACTGAAAGACGTGGTCGAGTGGAACGTCGAACACCCCGGCAATCTGGAATGCCATTTCGAGAGACGGCGAGTACCGGCCCCGCTCAATGGCGATGATCGTCTGGCGCGTCACGCCGACACGTTTCGCGAGGTCCGCCTGTGTCATCTCGTCGTGCTCGAACCTAAGCGAACGAATCGAGTTGGTGACCTTGGTTGGCTTGACCATCGCCTGAACTCCCATCCGTGTCAAATATTGTTGACATCACGGGAACTGTATAGCAAAAACGACACAATGTCAAAGTTTCTTTACTTAGAAGCCACGGAGGGGGCTACTGTTCTTGCGAATGTGACGGCCCATAGAGGCGGCCCAATGGCCCATAGAGGCCGGTATGTACGCAAGTTCGAAACGCCGCCCAGCGCGCGGGGTCTCTCTGCAACAGTCGACTCGATTGTCGTCATCAGGCCGTGGAGGTAGGATACCTATCGATCGATAGGATACCCCGCGTGAATCTTGTATGAGTGCCCGCATACGACCGATCGGATCGGTCTCATGGCTCAACCAGATCGACTTCCAGGCCGGATTCGAGGAGTCGACTCCGCGAGGCGCGTGCCCGCATGATCTCTACCAAGCCCCAGTCGGAGAATCGGGCTGCTAGGAAGGACTGAACGATGGATTACGCCGACGTTGTGTTCACGGGCGCGCCGGTCTACACGGTCGATGCCGCTCGGCCGTGGGCACAGGCAGTTGCGCTGCGCGCCGGGGTCATCGCGGCAGTGGGCAGTGCGGCTGAGATTGCCGGGCTCATCGGGCCCAACACGCGGGTTGTCGACCTGGACTCAGACCAGATGGTGCTCCCCGGGTTCATCGATTCCCATTCGCACCTGACCGAGGGCCCTCTGGAGACGGCGGGTATCGATCTCTCCGAGTGCGATACGCTCGACGAAATCCGGGCGATCCTGGAGGCGGCCGCCGGCGGTGTCGATGTCGTGACGGGTGGTGGGTGGCGATCCCACATCTTCCCGGACGGGCCACATCGTGGAATGCTCGACGAGATGTTCGGCGACACCCCGGTCGTCCTGCGTGAGATCAACAGCCACTCGCTTTGGGTCAATGGGGCCGCGTTGGCGGCAGCCGGGATCACGAGGGACACGCCGGACCCCGCCCCGGGCTATTCCATGTTCGCTCGTGACGACGCCGGTGAGTTGACCGGATGGGTGCTCGAAGACGTAGCGATGCGAATGGTGCGTGATGTGATTGCGCCCGCGAGCACTGAGCGGGCTCGTCAGCTCCTCATCGAGGCGCAGGATGGATATGCCGCCGCGGGGCTCACCGGTCATTTCGATCCGGGAGTGTTCGTCTTCGGCGAGCGCGATGCCTGGCCCATGCTCTGTGACCTGGACCGGGCCGGCCTGCTCAAGGTGCGGGTGGTCGCCTCCAAGGCAGGTCTCCTTGACCGGGAGGACGCCGTGCAGATCCTGGCTGCGGCCGAGCAGAACCACCGCTCCCCCAAGGTGCGGGTCAACACCCTGAAGATCTTCGTCGACGGGGTCACCGAGGCACACACCTCCGCCTATCTGGAGCCCTACTCGGACCGTCCCGAGACCACGGGGCCCCTGGCCGAGGATGAGGATGTGATCCGCCGTTGGACGGCCGAGGCCGACGCCGCCGGCCTGTCCTGTCACTTCCATGCTCTCGGAGACAGGGCTGTCCGGGTGGCTCTCGACGCCGTTGCCGCCGTGCGGGCCGAACGCGATTCCGGCGTAGTGCACACGATCTGCCACGCCCACCTGGTCGACCCGCCCGATCTGCCCCGCTTCCGTGAACTCGGTGTGGTCTACCAGACGTCAAGCCAGTGGATTGCGATGGATCCGTTCCACGACGTCATGTTGTCCCGGCTCGGAGATCGGGCACTCCGGCAGTACCCGCTGCGGACCGCGGTCGAATCAGGAGTCACCGTCACGCTTGGAGCGGATTGGCCGGCCTCGGCGTACGTGTCGACATACCGTCCCCTCCCCCTGATCGAGTCCGCGGTCACCCGGCGACTGGCCGGCGTCACCGATGGTGACCCGCTACCTCCGATCGAGGAAGCCCTTCCGCTTCCGGATGCCATCCGTGGCATGACCGCCTCTGCAGCGTTCCAGATTGGTCTGGGCGAGACCACCGGCATGCTGCGTCCCGGCATGGCCGCCGATCTGGTGGTTCTGGGACGCAACCTGTTCGAGATCCCCGCTCATGAGATCGCGGCAACCCCGGTGGTGCTGACAATGTGCGACGGCATCGTCACCCACGACACGCTGGCCTGATCAAAACATGGCGCCGGTCCCTGCGGACCGCGTTTTCCACAACGGCAAGATCTACACCGTTGACGAGCAGCGCAGTTGGGCCGAAGCCGTGGCCATCACCGACGGCAGGATCACCTATGTCGGCGACGACGCCGGGGCTGCCCATTACACCGGCCAGGACACCGAACTGACCGACCTGGGTGGGCAGATGATGCTGCCCGGGTTCTTCGACTGCCACGTGCACCTGAGTTCAGGTGGGCTACAGGAGTTGGAGTGCAACTTGCTCGGCACCAGGGGCCGCGATGAAACGCTGGCGGCATTGCGCGGATACATCGAGGCGCAGGGACCGGATGCCGACGGCTGGATTCGTGGGTCGGGCTGGGACACCGGCCACCTAACGCACCCCGAGAAGGGATGGCTCGACGAGATCGAGGCGGACCGCCCGATATACCTCAACTGCAACGACGGCCACTCCGCCTGGGTCAATTCGAAAGCACTCGAGCTGGCCGGCATCACCGATAGCACCCCGGACCCGCCTCACGGCGCGATCTACCGGAATCCCGCAACCGGTGAAGCCACGGGGTGGCTGCAGGACTCCGCAACCTCCCTCGTGAAGCAGGCCATGCCGGAGCTTTCGCCAGAAGACCGGATTGCGGGGCTCGAGGCCGGCATCCGCCTGGCCCACCAGTTCGGAATAACTTCGATAATCGAGCCCGGCCTCGATGGGCAGATGCTCGAGCCCTACCTGGCTTTGGAGGGTCGCGGCGAGCTGAACATCCGCCTGCGGGCAGCCATGTCGCCGATCAACTGGCAGCCCGGTTTCTTCAGCGACGAGATCTATGCGTTCGTCGAGCAGCGCCACCAGTACCGGCGTGACCGGATCGATGTGGATTCGGTCAAGATGTATATCGATGGAGTGGTGGAGTACGGCTCGGCCGCACTGTTGGAGCCGTACCTGCGTGATGATCTCAACAAGAAGTCGGAGCCGTTCTACTCCGAGGAGCAGCTCAACGAGTACATCATTTGGCTGGATAGCCAGGGGATTCAGGTGCACACCCACGCCATCGGGGACCGCGGTGTCCGGATGGTGTTGGACGCCTACCAGGCAGCCCGTCTCGCCAATGGCGAGACCGACAACCGCCACCACATATGCCATCTGCAGATGATCGACCCCGCGGATGTGTCCCGCTTTGCCGAACTGAATGTCATGGCGACATTCCAGCCGTTCTGGGCGTTCGAAAGTGCCTACCACCCCTTCTATCGCACCGTGCTTGGCGATGACCGGACCGAACGTACCCACTATCTGCTCGGGAGTGTGCACCGGGCCGGAGGTCGCCTGGTCGGCGGCAGTGACTGGTTTGTGACGAGCATGAATCCGCTGGATGCCATCTCAGTAGGTGTGCGACGGATGGACCCCGAACTCGCCGATGGGGAAGCCCCGATACTCATGCCCTCCGAGCGTGTCGACCTGGCGACGATGATCGAGGCCTACACGATCAATGGTGCGCACGGCAACCATCGCGAAGACGATTTGGGCAGCATCGAAGTGGGCAAGCTGGCCGACCTGGTCGTGCTCGATGGGAACCTATTCGAGATCCCCGCCACCGAGATCGCCAAGGCCCAGGTCCAGCTCACACTTTTTCAAGGTGAGCCTGTTTACAGCCGCCTCAGCTGAGAAAGTCACACCTTGTGCAGCCCTTGCTGAATGCACGAGCGGTCTCGTGAGGCGAATCACACCGCTCGGGACTGCCACATATGCCGGATCCCGGACGCCCGTGGGTGCTCGATAACGTGCTGGGTGGTGTGTGATCTGTGCGGGTGACCGAGGAGCCCCAATTTCCTGTCAACCTTCTTCCTGACGAGGCTGCCGCCACGGTCTTCGATCTTGGCTAGAAAGCCATTTCCCAACCCGGTCCACGTGGAGTCGTTAACGAGTTGACCGCCGAGGATCCGCTGCCAGGTTTCCGGTGAATAGACCCCGCTGTCCCAGAATCTCATCTGACCCTGGGCGCTTCCAAGCATCCCTGCGAGCCGGAAGTAGTCGGCAAGGGGCCGGAGAGCGGTGTCTTCCCACGCCATCCGATTGATGAGGGCGGCGAACCAGACTCCGATCGGACTGGGTTCCGCCTGATCCTCAGTCTTCGCAGGGCCAACAAACGAGGTTAGCGGGTGCTCCAAGGCTTCGGCCGATCTGTGAAACCGCGCCCAAGCGGCCCGCTTGGTACGCTGGGGTGGCACGATCGAGGGAGTGTGCTCAGTGAGCCCACCGGTAGGACATGGACGGGACCGTGGCGCGAAATCGGTCTTCGTCAGCTACCGGCGAGAGGACACGCAGCAGGCAGCAGGTCGGCTAGCTGCTCGACTGATCCAGGAGTTCGGGGAGCACGTCGAGATCGTCATTGATGTTGACACCGATCAGATGGGGTTGGACTACCGCACGGTGATTGCGGAACATCTCGAGGATGCGGAAGTGGTGCTCGCCCTCATTGGCCCTCGCTTTCTCGTGCACGACGAGGACGGGAAGCTTCGGATCCAGCAGCCCAACGATCTGGTGCGGTTGGAGCTGGCGAGCAGCCTCGCGCGCGAGATAGACGTCATTCCTGTTCTCGTAGATGGTGCTCGGCTTCCCAGTCCTGATGAGCTTCCCGATGATCTGGGCGCTCTTGTCTTTCGTGGCGCGGTTGAGATTGCTCACCAGAGCTTTGAGGGCGATTTCGCGACGCTGGCCAATCACCTTGCCAAGGTGCTCAACGTCGATGTGGCCCGAGACTCCGTGCGTGGAAGTGACCTTGGAGCGACCACCCAGTCAAAGGGAATCCCCTCGGGCGGCGGCCCGTGGATGGCAGTGGCGGCGGGCCTGCTAGTTGTGGTGAGCCTGGCCCTCCCGTGGGCGAAGTTGGAAAGTTCGCAAAACGGCGTTAGCTACGAGATCGGCTTGATTGGAGTCCTAATATCTGCGTTTGCTGCCGTCCTGGTCTTCATTGGTGCCGCCGTGGGTCGAGCCAGGCAGTTCGGCGTGGGGGCGATCGTCATGGCGTGGGCGAGCGCCGGCCTTCTCACGTTTCAGATCATTGACATCAACTCGAGTAACTGGAGCCTCGAGCCGGGATCCTTCGTCGCGCTATTCGCCGCCCTTGTGATCGCCTTGACAGCGACCTACGTTGGTTCTCCGACACTCCAACGCCTCATCCCCTCCTGAGAGCGGGGAGGGGAGTAGCAGTCGGCGCAGAACAAAGCCCCCACGGATCAGCAACCGGTGGGGCTTCGCACTATCGGGAAAGCCGCTCATCGATCGTCAGGCGCCGCTCGGGATTGGGGACCGTGGCAGTGCTTGTACTTCTTGCCCGACCCGCACCAGCACGGTTCGTTCCGACCAGGCTTCGAGGTGTTCGCGGTTCCGACTGCCTCTGCACGTGCCGGTTGGCTACTGCCACCCGGCGTTCCCGGACGGCGATCTCCGTCTCTCGGCGGCCGAGCTCCTTCTCGACGTCTGCCACTTGCGACTCCCGAGCGGCGATGCCGGCCTCACGATGCGCGACCCTGTCCGCCAATCCGTCAAGATCCTGGTCGACAACCGGCTTGTTCCGGTCCAGCCGGGATCGCAGGGACGCCCTGGGAACACCTGGGCGCGCAAGCGTGACTCGTAGCCGGCCCGGGTTACGGCTTGTGTTGCGAGCCTCTGGACCACACACCGCGCTGTCCAGACGCCGAACTGGGTTGCCGCTCGCTCGGGGCCGATCCCGTTCTGACGGTGTCAATCGTCGTCTCGGGCGACGGCGTCGACTAGTTGCCCGTGGAAGGTGCTAGGTGCTCGGCGGCTCTGTCGCGTCGACCGTGCTCACTTCGCCGGTGTCGCCAACGGAGACCGACGGCCCGCCGGAACATCTGCCGAGAATCAAAGCTGCACCGGCGAGCAAGGCCAGAAGGCCCTGAGCGCCAGTTGGTTCGTAGTGAGCCATAGCCCAGTCCTCCGCTCCGTGGATAGGAGGTCCCACCGACACTGCTGCAGCGGGGACGAAGGCATCTAGAGGCGAAAGACCATCTCAACCAGGCTCTCGAACCGCGATCAGCACCGATCACCGGCTACGCGCCATAGCGCCCCTCAGGCGAACGCGAGCAGAACGGCACGTCGGAGTGCGTTACGGCTCGACGACGATCGGAAGTCAAGTCCGCCTTTTCATCACCTTCTGCGACTCAGCTGTATTCGTCGAAAAAGAAGAGCTCGAGGCGCTTGGGACCATCAACAACGATCCCTGCCGCAATCCCACATGTTCACCGCTGGATTCGCCCCGGTGGCAAGTCACGATGGTTCGCTCTCCACAAGCCGCGTGTACTGGTCTGGGCGTCGGGTCTCGAAAAGCCCGAACGTCAACCAGTCCCGGCGTTGATCGAGGTCGAGGTCGGCGACGAGCACCGCCGGCTCGTCGCGCGGCGCCTGCACGATCACGCGGCCGTATGGGTCGGAGATGAACGACGAGCCGTAGAAGGTGAGCGGCCCCTCGGTGCCGATCCGGTTGATCGCCACCATGAACGTGGCGTTGGCCAGGCCGTTGGCCGTGATCATCTGGCGCCACAGCGGCATTGTGTCCCAATCGCCGTAATTCGGCTCGGAGCCGATCGCGGTCGGGTACACGATCACCTCGGCGCCTTCCAGCGAATAGATCCGCGCCAGCTCCGGGTTCCACTGGTCCCAGCAGGTGGGAAAGGCAAAGCCGACACCATCGAGGTCGATGACGGGGAACCCGGAGTCGCCGCGGGCGAAATACCGATCCTCGTGGTAGTAGCTGAACTGCGGGATGTGCATCTTGCGGGTGCGGGCCCGGACGTTTCCCGCAGGATCAACAGCGATCGCCGTGTTGAAGCCCGGCCCATCGTCGTCGTTCTCGAATAGCGAGGCATGAATGATGGATCCCGTCTCAGAGGCCATGGTGCGGGCGAACTCCGTGGTCGGGCCGTCCCCGACGTTTTCGGCGTACCCGCGGGCGTCTTCCTGGTTATCGGGTCCGGTGGCGAAATACGGCGCCAGGGTCAACTCCTGGAGGCAGATCACCGTGGCTCCGTCACCCGCCGCCAGGCGAATCCCGGCGGCCAGGGTGTCGCGGTGAGCCTGCGCATCCGGGTTCCAGGCACACTGCACGGCTCCAATACGGAGGGGTTGGCGACCGCTCGGGGCCTCCGCCCGCGCCGGTGAAGGCATGGGGTCGTCGATCTTGGTCATCAGTCGGAAATCGGTCACAGTGCTGCTCCTGTCGGGATTTGCATGGTGGTGCAGTGGGGACCGCCGCCGGCGTACGAGATGATGCGAGCCTCCACTCCCACGATCTCATGATGCGGGAACGCGTCGCCGATCACCCCCATGGCGACGCCGTCGGATGGGTAGCCACCGGTTCCGACGATCACCGCGCCGTTGGCCACGACGACGTTGGCGTAGGCAACCCCGATCTCGGTACCGGCAAACGGCTCGCTTGGTAGATCCGGGAGGTCGAAGACCTTGAAGGACCGCCCGGCGGCGTCGGTGGCCGCCTCCAGAGCCGCCCGGTTGGCAACCATCCGTTCGGAGTCGGGATCCTCGGGGTCGGTGCATCCCTGGAGGAGCACAACGCCGGGGCCGGCGAAGGTACAGACTGCATCGACGTGCCCGTCGGTGGCGAAGTCGGCGGCGATGCCAAGCGGGAGCCAAACCACTTTCTCGATGCCCAGCTTCTCACCCAGCTCCTGCTCGATGGCCCCCCTCGTCATATCCGGATTCCGATTGGGGTGGAGCAAACACTGCTCGGTGGTGATCAGCGTGCCCTCCCCATCCACCGTTATCGCGCCACCCTCGAGAACCATGTCCGAGGGAACCCGTTCGATACCGAGATGGGCCAGCATCGCACCCGTAGCCGCCGCGGTCTGCTCGTATGGCGGGAAACGGTCCCCCCATGCGTTGAACCGGAAGTCGATGCCCCGGCGGTTCCCCGCGTCGTTGACGACGACGATCGGTCCCGAGTCGCGTTGCCAGGCGGATTCGTATGGGATCTCGACCAGCTCAACCCGGCCGTCGAGAAGGCGCCTGGCTGCATCGCTCTCTCCGGGGTTGACGAGCATTGTGAGCGGCTCGAATTGAACGATCGTGTTCGCCAGATCGGCGTACGCTTGCCGAGCCCGTTCGATGTGGTCCCCCCACGATTGGTGAACCGGCCACGCCATCAGCGTACGCTCGTGGGGCTCCCACTCCGCCGGCATCCGGAAGCTCATTGGTCCCGGCCTCCCGGCCCGTAGAGCTGCTCGCCGCCGATGATCGTCATCCAAATCGGCAGGTCCCGGATCTCCGCCGGGGCCACCTCGAACGGATTGCCGTCGATGATCGTCAGGTCGGCTTGTTTGCCCGGCTCGATCGAACCGATCCGGTCCTCGGCGAAGATCGAGTAGGCGGCGTCGATGGTGTGGGCCCGGATCGCCTCCTCGACGGTGAGGACTTGATCGGCGCCAATCGACTGTCCGCCCATCGTCGTGCGGAGGACGGCGTTGGTGATGGTCTCGAGCGGCATGAAGCTGGTGACGTCGGCGTCGCTGCTCAGGGCAAATCTCACGCCGGCATCGATTTCGGCTCGCATCGGCTGCAGCCAATGAGCCCGGTCCCCGAACCTGGTCAGGAACTCGTCGCCCTGGTCGTGGAGGTAGTTGGGCTGGTTGATTGCGATGACCCCCAGCTCCGCCATCCGCTCGAGTTGCCGTGGTGTCGGGAGACCGCAATGCTCGATGCGAGGCCGGGGATCGAGACGCGGGTTGGCTTCCACGGCGGCCTGTATGGCATCGAGCACCGCTTCGATTGCCCGATCACCCTGCGTGTGGATGCCGACCTGCCACCCCTGACGGTGCGCCTCGACGACCATCGCGCGCATCTCGTCGGGCTCCCAATAGAGGATCCCGTAGAACTCGCCGTGCTCTCCGTACGGCTCTTCGAATACCGCGGTTCCCCCGATCAGCGACCCGTCCATGTAGAACTTCATCGGCCCCAGCCAGAGCATGTCGTCGCCGAAGGGCCCCGCCAGACCGATCGCACCGTATTCCTCCAGCTGGTTGGACAGCGGCATACACGCGACCCGGACCCACCACTCCCCGCGCCGCCGGGCCTCGCGGTAACCGGCCAATTCCCGCTTCGTCACCTGGGCGTCGCAGACGGTGGTGATGCCGGCCGCGACGTAGGCCCGTCCGGCTCGCCCGACGGCCGCCACGAGGTCATCCAGGGAAGCCTCGATATGGAAGTTAGGGCCGTGGGAGCCGATGTCGACGGCCACCGGCTCGACTATCCCCATCGCCGCGTCCAGGCAGAGGCCGGTGATCTGACCCTCGTCGTCGCGGACGAACTCGCCACCTTTGGGGTCGGCGGTCGTGTCGTCGACGCCGGCGAGCTCGAGAGCGACGCTGTTGACGAGGAGGTAGTGGCCCGACACGTGGCGAATCGCCACGGGGTGGTCTGTGGTTGCCTGGTCGAGATCCCACCGCGTCGGCCAACGATCGAACTTGGCGTGATCAAAGCCGAACCCGGAGATCCAGACCCCGGCCGGGGTGGTGGCGGCCTCATGGGCGACCGCGGCGGCCAGGTCCTCGCCCGACGCCACGCCGGGATATCGGGCGTCGATGGCGGCCAGGCCCTCCCCCGTCGCCAGGTAGTGGTTGTGGGCATCGATGAATCCCGGTACGACCGTGCGGCCGCCGAGGTCGATCATTTCTGCGCCCGGGTACGCCGCGAGGATGTCATCGTCAGTACCGACCGCGAGGATCCTTCCGTCTCCAATCGCAACGGCTAGTGCGAAAGATCCGGCGGCATCGGCCGTGTAGACCGACCCGCCGTGGAAGACGCGCAGGCCGGTCACGGCCGGGTCCCGGGGGCAGATGATGACCGGAATGGAAGAAGGGTCCGCGGAGGCCTCTCGGGGAACTCACTCCGTCGGAAAATGAGCACGATCACGCGATCAGACCTCCCCGCAACGGCAGACACCTATCACTTGATAGGGAGCATACCGTCCGGGGGTGGTGGCGGCAACCGCTCCGCCCGATGGGTCCCTGCTTCCTTTGGGGTCCCAAAGGTATCGTGGTGGCCTCTGTGACCTGTGTTGCCCCCCTCCCAAGGACGAAACGTGGACAAGGTATTGCTTGCCGTGAACGGCGGTTTGATGCGAGGCATGGATTCGCACCGCGTGATGCTCGACGCCGGTGCCCGATTCGTGCGCGAAGACTTGACCGAGCCGGCCTACCGCCTGTGGTCCATCGACGACCGGTTCCCGGCAATGCTCAGAGTCGCCGACGGCGGTGTCTCGATCTCGCTGGAGGTCTACGAACTGCCGGCAGAAGGTTTCGTCGCCGTGCTGCAACGTGAACCGGTCGGGTTGTCCGTCGCTCATGTGCGCCTGCTCGGCGGGGACACCCTCCTCGGTGTCGTTGGGGAACCGATCCTGTGCGAGAGCGGGACTGAAATCACCGAGTACGGTGGCTGGCGCGCCTATCGAGAGTCGCTGGCATAACCGCGTGGTCGAAGACACGTCCTCAATTGCCAACCTGTGGGATCACCCGGAAGCCACGGTGGCGACTCTGCTGGCGGGCTACCGACAGCACGAATACACGGTGTCCGATGTCGTGGAGGCCTGCCGACACCGCATCGAGCAGTTGGACCGGCGGGGCCCGACGTTGAACGCCATGATCACCCTTGCCGAAGACGTTGCCGCCCAAGTTGACGCGGTCGAGCGCTCCGCCGCGGAGTATTCCGAGCTCCCGGCTCTACACGGCGTGGCGGTAGTCATCAAGGACAACATCAACGTGACCGGGCTGCCCACCACCGGCGGCTGCGCCGCGCTGGCCGAGTTGATACCGAGTGCCGATGCCGAGGTCGTCGCTCGACTCAAAGCCGCCGGCGCCGTCATTCTCGGAAAATCGTCGATGTCCGAGTTTGCCTGGGGCACCTATGACACGCAGAACTCGATCATCGAGGGATACACCCGCAATCCCTACCACCTCGACTACGCGGCGGGCGGCTCGAGCGGCGGCAGCGGGGTTGCGGTCGCCGCCGGCTATTGCGTCGCCGCGCTCGGCACCGATACCGGCTGCTCGGTTCGGGCGCCCGCGTCGATCAACGGTCTGGTGGGCCTCAGGCCGACTCACGGCTTGATCAGCATGAAGGGCGTCATGCCGATGAATGCGGACTGGGACACCGTCGGGCCGATGGCACGCAGCCTCGATGATCTGGCGGTGGTGCTCGATGTCATCACCGGCTCGAACCAGACCCCGGGACCCTATGGAGGGGCCCTGGCCGCCGGTTCGTCCCGACGTGCCCGGGTAGGCGTCTTGCGTCAACTCGCGGATCCCGAAGACACTGATCCCGGTGTAGTGGCGTTGCTCGACCAGGCCGTCAACGACTTCGCGACGGCGGGCGTCGCAGTCGTCGACCCGGTGGCGACCGATGTGTTCGAGCTCGCATTCGATGCCTTCGACTGGTACCTGCGGTTTCGCTTCGACCTGGACGGTTTCCTCCAGGAGATGAGGGCCAACGCGCCGCCGCACTCGCTGGCGGAGGTCCTGGAGACAGGCCTGGTGCTCGAACGGTACCTCGAGCCGCTGCGAGCGTCACTCGAGTGGCCCCACCTGCCTCCGCAACACCCGCGGCTGACGCAGATGACCGATATTCGGGACCGCTACCGCGATGCATTCTCCGGACTGCTGGAGCGACACGACCTGGATGCACTTGCCTTCCCGACCTTCCGGTTCCCGCCGGTTCTGAACGGCGCGATGGGGGATCGCCCGGACAGTTCCCAGGCGCCGATCGGTTCGAACAACTACTACGCATCGCTGACCGGATTCCCCGCCCTCAATGTGCCGATGGGCTACTCCGAGCTCGGGCTTCCTGTCGGATTGCAGTTGCTCGGCCCACCCGGCTCAGAAGCCCGGCTGCTGCAAGCCGCCCACGGCTACGAGCGACACACCCGGCACCGGCGCGCGCCGGCGCTCTGAAGGTCCGTACCGGCGGGGGGACCGAACCGATCAGCCTTCAGACCGGAAGGCGTCGTAGATCTTTCGCCCCTTGAGGCGCAGCGTGGAGTCTGCGGCCTCGTGCACCCGCTCGTTGATGTTGGTGCTTCCTGTGTACACGTAAGACCTGCACCGTCGTCCTACCTTGTCAATGGCCATCCACTTCGAGTGTGTGCTGGCATACGTGAGGGTCACGTCCGTGTCGTGGGTCAGTATCGCGATGTCGTTGGCATCGGCCCAGTGAGCGCTTGTACGTACGCTCACGATGCACCCATGTTGGCTTGCCAGGCGCAGTGCCTGCGCCATTCCCGTGTTGCGGAATTGCAGGCTCGATATGGTGATCTCGGCACCTCTATCGCAGCGTGCGGCGGCGATGCCCTCGAGGAACGCGTGCCCCGTGTTCGTTGGATACGTCCAGAGCTTCACACGGCCGTGTATGCGCTCCAGGTGCGCAGGCTTGCCGACCCGCAAGGACTCCCAGTACTCGAGGTAACTGTCGTACAGCGCCTTGTTCCCCACGTGCACGACTGTCGTCTGCTCCCATTTGCGTTGGTGCTTCGTGAAGTTCGCCGACGTCGTGTAGACGACCCATTCCTCACCCGTGGCGAGCTTGTCCACGAGCACGAACTTGTTGTGGTTCGTGCCACGGAAGACCTCGACGTAGGACTCGTCGGCCGTCTCACGGAGCGCGCTCATCCGCCAGTGGGTAGCGCTGGCGTCCGAGACAAGAAGCAAGGTACCGACGTCGGCGGCATGCTTGAACCCGTGCAAGGGTCTCCCAAGGGATAGGTTCCACAGCGAGGCGTGTACCTGGGCCCCGTCTGCGACGTTCTCCAACAGCTCGATGGCGACAGTTTCGTGCGCCCGAGGTGACTCGGGATTCGAGAAGGTCACTTCTGTGGTTGCTTCGCTCGCCCGTGCGACCGTGGTCGCCGCCATAGCCGGCAACGCCGACCGGGCTTGCCGCCGCGAAATGGAGTCCGGGGTCGCAGAGGCAACAATCCGGGGCGAACCCGGATGGTCTACGAGGGTGCCCGGCACGGACGGGGTGTTTCCATAGAGAGCCAGCAGGGCCATGAGAGTGGGTAGAGACTTCATGGCCACAAAGTGCGACCACCACTACAAATTGCGCTCTGCGCGGCAGCAAGGACAGATCAACTTCGTCAAACAAATGTCATCGCCCGCTCCA
>CAMYJM010000011.1 GCA_947258635.1 uncultured Acidimicrobiaceae bacterium | reverse complement strand
CGCCGAGGTACGCACCTATCCCCAGATCATCGCCCTCGTCAATCGCATCGACTGGGTCTCCGGCTTCGCCAACGAAATCCCCTTCGTCGGCGCCATCGACTGGGCCAAGGATGTCGAGGTCGGTGAGCCGGTTGCAGCTCCCGACGATCTCGAGGAGCGCTTCGATGTGATTTGCCGGCTGTCATCGGTGCGCAGCGCAGCATCGGTTCATCTGGTGACGAGCGTACCGAAGGATGACGCCCGCGTCCCCAGCTTGACCGGAGAATTCGGCGGCGCGGCCTGGCATGAACGTGAGGCCGCCGAGATGTTTGGGATCGACTTCCCGGGCAATCCCGCCGCCGGCCGGCACCTCTATCTCCCCGACGCGTTCGAAGGCAATCCCCTGCTCAAGTCGTACCCCCTGTTGAGCCGCGAAGTCAAGCCGTGGCCGGGAACGGTCGACGTCGAGGACATGCCGTCCACCGACAACGTGGAAGCCGCCGCCCAGGAGGGTGCCGCCCCGGACGAGGAAGGCGACGACGAGTGACCGCGATCGATCCTCGGGCGGCCATGCACCTGTCGGATGCTGCCGTATCGATCGAGATCGAGACGCCGCCGAGGTACGCACCTATCCCCAGATCATCGCCCTCGTCAATCGCATCGACTGGGTCTCCGGCTTCGCCAACGAAATCCCCTTCGTCGGCGCCATCGAGAAGCTGCTCGACATCGAGGTTCCGGAGCGAGCCCAGTACATCCGGCTGATCCTCACCGAGCTGGCGCGAATCTCGTCCCATCTGGTGTTTGCCTCGTCCTACCCGCTGGAGCTGGGTGCTTCGACCCCTCTGATGCATGCGATGCGCGAACGAGAACACGTTCTCGAACTGCTCGAGAGCGTTACCGGCGGCCGTTTCCACCCCAACTTCAACCGGGTAGGTGGCGTGAAGCCTGCCGCCGGCGGTGGTTCCACGATGAAGAAGCTCACCCAGGATCTGCCGGCCGGGTTCCTCGCCGCCGCCGACGCCGCCATGCACAACGTCCTCGACATCTGCGACGACATCGACCGGCTGGTGACCGGCAACGAGCTGTTCCTGGCCCGCACCGTGGGCGTAGGGGAGATCCCAGGAGCCAAGGCGATCGAATATGGTGTCACCGGACCCAATCTGCGGGCTTCGGGTGTCAAGTTCGATCTCCGCAAGGTCGAGTCGCTGCTCCCGTACGACCAGTTCGACTTCGAGATCCCGGTCGGCAACAACGGCGACTGCTTCGACCGCTATGTCGTCCGGATCCAAGAGATCCGCCAGGCCGCCGGCATCGTGCGCCAAGCCATCGCCAAGATTCCCTCGGGACCACTGCGAGCCAAAGTGCCACGTATTCTCAAAGTGCCCCCGGGCGAGGCGTACGTTCGAGCCGAGAACCCCAAGGGGGAGATGGGCTACTACCTAATCTCCGAAGGCGGCCGCATCCCGTATCGGTTGAAGATTCGATCCGCCTCGTTCTCGAATCTGTCGATCCTGCCGTGGGTCCTCGAGGGAGCGCTCATTCCCGACCTCGTCGCAATCCTGGGCTCGCTTGACTTCGTTCTCGGGGACGTGGATCGATGAGTAGAAGAACGTGCGTACGCAATATGTTGTCCGGCAACGCTCCGCAGGAGCGTTGCTCATGAACTTCTGGTTGCTGCTGCTCGTCAAGGTGGGATTGGTGCTCGGCGTGATGATGCCGGGAGCGCTGGTCATCATCTTCGGTGAACTCAAGATATCGGCCCACATGCAGAGCCGGATCGGGCCCTATTTCGCCGGAGGCCGTTTCGGCTGGGCCCAGCCGCTCGCCGATGGGCTCAAGTTCTTGCAGAAAGAGGACCTGGTCCCGGCCGACGCCGACCGCACCGTGTACAAGCTGGCGCCGTACGTCGTCTTGATGGGCACGCTGGCGACGTTCGTCATCATTCCTTTCAGTCCTGATTTGGTGCCGCGCGACCTCGACCTCGGTGTCTTCTACGTGCTGGCCGTTTCATCGCTGTCGACCCTCGGCGTCCTGATGGCGGGCTGGTCCTCGGCCAACAAGTACTCCCTGATGGGGGGTCTGCGGGCGGCCGCCCAGCTGATCGCCTACGAATTGCCGCTCGTGCTGGCCGTGATCGGCGTCGCCATCCAGGCCGGGTCGCTGTCGCTGAACGACATCGTGACGGCCCAGGCGTCTTGGCAGTGGTTCAACGTCGCTCCCGAGTGGCTCAACGTCATATCGCCGTTCATGATCCTCCAGGTGGTCGGGCTGACGATCTTCCTCATTGCCAGCCTCGCCGAGCTGAGCCGGATCCCATTCGATATGCCGATAGCGGAGTCGGAGCTGACGATGGGTTACCTCACGGAGTATTCGGGGATGCGCTTCACGATGTTCTTCCTCGGCGAGTACGCCGGACTCGTGTCGATGGCCGCCATCGCCGCCACGTTGTTCCTGGGCGGCTACTGGGTCCCCGGGTTGGACGGCGATGTCCTCAACTTCGTCGGACCGGTCGTCCTCCTGTCCAAAGTCATGATCATCGCCTTTCTGTTCATCTGGCTGCGGTGGACCTTCCCGCGCTTGCGCGAGGATCAGCTGCAGACCCTCGCCTGGAAGTGGCTGATCCCCGCCGGGCTGGCCAACATCCTCGTCACGGCATTCTTCCGGGTGGTGTTCTGATGCGCCGGGCCGCAACATCTGCCGAGAGGAAGGCCGGCTGATGGCTGTACTCCCGTACAAAGGCCTCCGCACCGGGATGCTGCTCACTCTGAAGACCCTCTTCAAGAAGCCGGTGACGATCAACTACCCGCTGGAGAAGGAAACGCCGGTGCCCCGGGCTCGCGGGGTGATCGCTCTCGACACCGAGGCGTGCACCGTGTGCATGTTGTGTGCCCGGGAATGCCCGGACTGGTGTATCTATATCGAGGGCCACAAGCAGGAGGAGCCGCCGGCGAAGGAAGGCGGCCGGGTGCGCACCCGAGCGACACTCGACCGCTTTGACATCGACTACGCCCTCTGTATGTATTGCGGGATATGTGTCGAGGTGTGTCCCTTCGACGCCCTTTTCTGGAGCCCCGACTACGAGTACAGCGAGTTCGGAATCTCAGACATGTTGCACGACAAGGATCGCCTCACCTACTGGCTGTCCACCGTGCCCGATCCGCCTGCATTGGAGAAGCAGTGAGCGATTGGATCACCCACCCGGAGAATTGGGCCTTCGCGCTGATCGCTTTGCCGATGCTGCTCGCCGCCTTTCGCGCAGTCACCTCACGCAACGTCGTCCACTCAGTGCTATACCTGGTCGTCGCCCTGGCCGCCACCGCCGCCCTGTTCCTGCTGCTCGGCGCCGAGTTTGTGGCCTGGTCGGTCGTGCTGGTCTACATCGGCGCCGTGGTCGTGCTGTTCTTGTTCGGGATCATGATCACGCGGGCGCCGCTGGGGATGGAGACTGAGCTGAGCCACAGCAATCAGACCAAGATCGGGGCCGCCCTGGTGTCCGGTGCCCTCTTCGCCTTGGTTACGGTCGCAACGGTTCGGGGCTTCGGCGAAGAAGAGATCGTGGCCAATCCGACACGGACCGGGGAGATCGGCCAGTCGATGTTCGAGAGGTTCGTGATTCCGTTCGAGGTCGTTTCGGTCGTGCTGCTCGCCGCTCTCATCGGAGGCATCGTGCTGGCCCGGCGGGACCCGGTCGAGGGAGACGAGGCCCTGCAATGATCCTCGGGCAGTTCATCATTCTCGGGGCGGCTCTCTTCTCTCTGGGGGTCTACGGGGTGCTCACCCGGCGCAACGCGGTGCTCGTCCTCCTCAGCGTCGAGCTGATGCTGGCTGCGGTCAATATCAACTTCGTGGCCTTCGATACGTACGCTCGGGACGCGGTGGCCGGTGGCCAGATCTTCTCGCTGTTCGTCATCGCCGTTGGTGCCGCTGAGGTCGGCATCGGCCTGGCGATCATCCTGCTGATCTTCCGCAACCGCCAGTCGGCAAACGTCGACGAGCTCGATCTGATGAAGCTGTAATCATGCTGCAACTCCTCGCCACCGCCAACGCCGCGCTCCTCGCCACAGAGGAGGGGGGCCACGCGGCCGAGGCGCTCTCCGATGGGGGACTGCTGGCATCGATGGCGTGGCTGATCCCGGTCGTGCCGATGGTGGCCGCCTTCGCCATCGTCTTCTACGGCAAGCGGATGCCGTACAAGGGTTGGGACATCGCCATTGCGGTGATGGGGTTCGAGGCTTTGTACGGCACGGCCCTGTTACTGGCCCATATCGCCAACCCGATCGCCCACGACTTCCAGATCGAGATCGCCCGGATCGGGAGTATGCCCATCGAGTGGGGCTGGGCGGTCGACGGCCTCTCGATCATGATGTACTTCCTCGTCGGCGTGGTCGGCTTCTTCGTCTTCCTCTACGCCAAGGGCTACATGGAGGGCGACATCCGGTACACCTGGTTCTTCGCCTCCTTCACCTTGTTCGCCGGTGGGATGCTGGTGCTGGTCTCGGCGCCCAACATGATTCAGCTGATCGTGGGCTGGGAGCTCGTCGGGGTCTCGTCGTGGCTGCTGATCGGCCACTACTGGGAGGACCACGCCAACTCTTCGGCCGCCATCAAGGCCATGATCACGAACAAGGTGGCCGATGTCGGGCTGTTCGTCGGAGCGATCATCGTGTCGATGTCGGTCGGTTCGTTCCGCTTCTCCGACATTCTCCACGCCGTGGAGACCGGAGCCGCCGAGGCGCCGACACTTGCCCGCTATGCATTCTGGGCAGGGCTGGCGCTCTTCATCGGAGCGATGGGCAAGAGCGCCCAGTTTCCGCTCCATGTATGGCTGCCCGACGCCATGGCAGGGCCGACGCCGGTGTCTTCGCTGATGCACGCCGCCACCATGGTCACGGCCGGGGTGTTCCTCGTCGGCCGGATGTTCCCCTTCTATCTGACGGAGGGTTTCGCTACAGAGGTTCGCTCCGTCATCATCATCGTCGGGGCGTTGACCCTGTTCCTCACCGGCCTGATCGCCCTCGTCCAGGACGACATCAAGAAGGTGCTCGCTTACTCGACCTTGTCCCAGCTCGGCTACATGACGGCCGCCATGGGGGCGGGGGCCTACACCGCCGGGCTCTTCCACCTGTTCACCCACGCCTTCTTCAAGGCGCTCCTCTTCCTCGGCGCCGGTTCGGCGATCCACGCGGTGCATTCGAACAACATGAGCGACATGGGCGGATTGAAGAAGGACATGCCCTATACGTATTGGACCTTCGTGATCGGCTCCCTGGCGCTCGCTGGGATAGTCCCCTTCGCCGGGTTCTTCTCGAAGGACGAGATTCTCGCTTCGATTCGCTACGCGTCCGGGGAGTTCTCGGTTGCCGACGGCGGCGGATCTCTCGCTTCAATAGTCCTGGTCCTGGCGATCTCCGGCGCCTTCATCACCGCTTTCTACATGGCTCGGACCGTCTTCCTGACCTTCCACGGGGAGTACAAAGGCGACGGACATCCTCACGAATCTCCCCGCATCATGTGGGTGCCGCTGGTGGGTCTGGCCGTGCCGTCTGCTGTGATCGGATTGATCAACATCCCCGGCGCTACCGAGGTGTTCACCAAGCTGGTCGGGGGTCGCGAGATACCGGTACTCGACCATCACGCCGAGTCCTTCGACGTTGCGATGTTGTTGGCCGGCCTCGCCGCAGCCCTTCTCGGCATCTTCATCGGCTGGCGGATCTGGGGCCCCGACAAAGAGACCCAGCCAGCTCGCGACACCTTCCGTATCCCTCTGTTGTACCCGCTGCTGGAGAACAAGTACTACATCGACGACTTCTACATGGACGGAGTTATCCGGCCGATCCGGGGGCCGGTTGCTCGGGCCATCAACTGGACCAACGGCTACGTGCTCGATTTCATCATCAACGGGGCGGGTTTGCTCGCCATGTCGGTCGGCAAGGTTGTCTACTGGTTCGATCAGCGCGGCGTCGACGGGGCAATCAATGCCTCGGGTGCCGTGACCGGCGCCGGGGGTGGGATGCTGCGCCTCCTGCAGACGGGCAAAGTGCAGCAGTACGCAATTCTGATATTCGCCGCGACCGTGATCATGGTCGGCGGCCTCGTGATCTGGTTCTAGAGGAAGGACAGGTATGGAATGGTTTGAGAGCGGGTGGGGCTTGAGCCTCGTCGTCTTCTTGCCTCTGATCGGGGCAGTGGTGCTGCTCGCCATTCCCAAGGCCGAGGAGGAGACGCAGAAGTGGACGGCACTCTTGTTCGCCGGTGCCTCGTTCGTTCTGTCCGTGCTCCTGGTATTCAGGTTCGACTTCGGGGAAGCCGGGATGCAGCTGGGCACCAACGTCGACTGGATCACCGCCATCAATTCCAGCTTCCATATTGGTGTCGACGGCATCAGCCTGCCGTTGGTGGTGCTGTCGACGTTCATAACGCTGCTGTCGATCATCTACAGCTGGGAGCACTGGCCCGAGCCCCACAACCCGAAGGCCTTTCTCATCCTCATCTTGATCCTGGCGACAGGCATGGCCGGCACGTTCGTGGCGCTCGATCTGATTCTGTTCTTCGTCTTCTTCGAGGTCGTGCTGCTCCCGATGTACTTCATGATCGGCATCTGGGGCGACCGCGACGAGATCACGATCCCGGTGTTCAATATCACCACCCAGATGCGGCTCTACGCGTCCATCAAGTTCTTCCTGTTCACGCTCTTCGGCTCGGCCTTCATGCTTCTCGGCTTCCTGGTGCTCTATTTCAAGGGCGGGCGGACTTTCGACATGCTGGAGCTGGCGTCCAACGGTGCCGAGGGGCTGCTCGGCAGCGGCCTCGCTGTGTGGGTGTTCGCCGCGCTCTTCCTCGGGTTTGCCGTCAAGGTGCCGATGTTCCCGCTGCACACCTGGCTGCCGGACGCCCACACCGCGGCGCCCACGGTCGGCTCGGTCCTGCTGGCGGCGATCTTGCTGAAGCTCGGCACCTACGCGTTCGTGCGGATCGCCATCCCGATTCTCCCCGAGCAGTCGCAGAACTGGGCCCCGGTGATCGCCATCCTGGCCGTCATCGGCATCATCTACGCCTCGCTGGCCTGCCTGGCGCAAACGGATATGAAACGCCTCATCGCCTTCTCGTCTGTGGGCCACATGGGATTTGTCATGCTGGGCATCGCCACCATGACGCCGATCGGTATCAATGCCGCCATCATCGGCATGGTGGCCCACGGCGTGATCACCGGCCTCCTGTTCTTCCTCGCCGGCTCGATGTCGCATCGCTATCACACCCGGGAGATGGCGCGCCTCGGCGGCAACCAGACGCTGATGCCGATCATGGGAGCGATTCTCGGCTTCACGGCGATGGCGTCGCTGGGGCTTCCGGGCCTGGCCGGTTTCTGGGGAGAGTTCATGGCGCTGCTGGCTGCATTCAGCCCGGCCGCGGGGCTGAGCACGACGCTGTTCCGAACTCTGATGGTGATAGGTGCGGTCGGCACCGTACTTGCCGCCGGGTATCTGCTGTGGATGCTCCAGAAGGTCAACTTCGGAGAACCCAAAGACGAGTGGGCGGGCCACGAGTTCCATGATGTCGACATCTTCGAGAAGATGGCCTGGGTGCCGATGATCATCGCCGTCATCGCCATCGGCATTTTCCCTCGCCTCGTGTTTGGGGCGACCAATGACTCGGTGATCGACCTGGTCGCCAAGGCGTTCGGGGGCTGAGATTGTCCAGAGCTAGCAAAGAGAGCGGTGGAGTGAGCCGGTGATCGATTATCACGCTCTGGCGCCTGAGCTCATCCTGGCCGGCACAGTGATGGCGGTGCTGGTCGTCGACATGCTTCCGGTGCGCAAATACTGGACCGCGGTCATCGGCCTGGTGGGCCTGTTCGCCACGATCGTGCCGATCCTCACGCTCGGCTTCTGCGAGAGCCTCGACTTCTGCGCCTCCTCCGGGGTCCGCGAGATGTTCGGAGGTTCCTATGTGATCGATACGTTCTCGCTGGTGCTCAAGGGCCTGTTCATCGGCTCGGCTTTCGTGGCGGTGCTGCTGTCCGTGGGCTACCTGGAGAGCGACCGGTTTTGGCAGGGCGAGTTCTACTTCCTGATGTTGGCCTCGGTGCTGGGAGCACTGGTGATGGCGTCGAGCCGCGACCTCGTGACGATGTTCGTCGGCCTCGAGCTGGTGACCGGTCCGACGTTCCTCATGGCCGGCTGGCGCAAGGGGGAGGCCCGCTCCAACGAGGCAGCCCTCAAGTTCTTCATCATCGGTGTGCTCTCCGCGGCCGTGCTCCTCTTCGGGATGTCGCTCGTCTACGGCGTCACCGGCGAATTGACCTTCACCGGGATCCGAGCCGGCTCGGTTGGAGTGCTCGACGGCGACTTGAGTGGCCTGTTCATCATTGGCGTGCTGTTCACCATCCTCGGTTTCGCTTTCAAGGTGTCGGCCGTGCCCTTCCACTTCTGGACTCCGGACACCTATGAAGGCGCCCCGACCCCCGTGACGGCCTACCTGTCCGTAGTCTCGAAGACCGCCGGCTTCGTAGGTCTGCTGGCGATCTGCTACCTGGCCTTCGGTGAGGTCACGACCTTGTGGGGCACCGGGCTGTGGGTGCTGGCGGCGCTGTCGATGACTGTCGGCAACCTGATCGCGTTGCGGCAGAGCAACGTGGTCCGCCTCCTCGGCTACTCCTCGATCGCCCAGGGGGGCTTCATACTCGTACCATTCGGTGCGGCCATTGCCGCCGACGTCACCGGTGCGGATCTCGAGGAAGCCTTCTTCGCCACGGTGACCTATCTCGTCATCTACGCCTTCATGAACCTCGGAGCCTTCGGTGTCGTCATTGCGGTCGGCAATCGCCTCAGAAGCGGCGAGATCAAGGATTGGGCCGGCCTGTTCAGTTATGCCCCGGGTCTCGCCACCATGTTGGGGCTGTTCTTCTTCTCCCTGGCTGGGATCCCACCCCTGGCAGGTTGGTTCGCCAAACTGGTCATGTTCCGATCGGTGCTTGCCTCGGGCAGCGGTTGGGCCGGTGCGCTGGCCGTGATTGCCGCCGTCAACTCCGTCATCGCGTTTTACTACTACTCCAAGGTCGTGATCTCGGCCTTCATGGAGAAAGTGCCCGACGGCGTTCCGGTTGCCGAGATCCGGGAAGGCCGCACGGCGCCGTCGCTGCAGTTCGCTCTGCTGCTGACGACCCTCGGTGTGGTTGTCATCGGCGTCTACCCGCCGCTGGTTTCAGGACTCGCCGAAGCGGCCAAGACGTTCGCTACCGGGTTCTAGACGGCCGGCGGCCGGCCGAACCGGGTCTCACGTAACACGTAGCACCTACGGGAAAGGCACAATAGTGTCCCTGCTGGGCAGAATCCGCGGCGAGATCCTCGAGTCGGGTCCGATGCCGTTCGAGCGGTTCATGGGGTTGGCTCTCTACGACCCGGACGGTGGGTTCTTTGGGGACGGGCCGCTGCGCTCGACGAAGGCCGGGGACTTTCTCACCAGCCCGGAGGTGAGTGCGTGGTTTGGGCGGACTCTGGGTCGATACGTCGGTGGGCGTTTCGCCGCGCTGGCTTCACCGACGACGCTCGTCGAGGTGGGCGCCGGCTCGGGGAGCCTCCTGGGCCCGCTGCTCGCAAGCGTGGCGCCGGTGCCGGAGCGCACCGTGGCCATCGACGCCTCCCCGGCGGCCCGTCGTACGCTGGAGGCGGCCGGTTATGACACCCTGGCCGACCTGGCCGATCTGACAGAGCCGTTTCGCGGCGTGATTGTCGCCAATGAGTTGCTGGACAACCTCCCGATGAGGCTGGCGGCGCGCCGCGGCGACGCTTGGGAGGAACGTTGGGTCGGAGTGGGAGGCGCGGCTCTCGAACTGGTAGCGGCGCCGGCGCGGGCCGACACGACGGACTGGCTCGAACGCTACGCGGGCCCCGTTCCCGACGGCGGGTTCGTGGAAGTGCAGCTGGCGGCGTACGACTGGCTCCACCGCGCCTTGCGCCTGCTCGAGAGTGGCTCCATCATCGTCATCGATTACGGGGCGACGGCCGAAGAGCTCGCGCCGAGGCGGTCCATCGGGACTCTACGTACCTACCGGGCGCACCATCTCGGGCCTGATCCGCTGCTCGAGCCCGGTGCCACCGACATCACTGCCGACGTCAATTTCACCGCCCTGCTCGGCGGCGCCGCCGTCGCCGGGGCATCGGCAACACTGCATCGGCAGGACGACTTCCTCGTGGGGCTCGGTCTGCGTGACGACCTGGCAGAGCTTCGCGACAGAGAGCTCGAGCTCGCTCGCGGCGGTGACGCCATGGCCCGCCTCCAGGTGCGCAGCGAGATCAAGGATGCCGAAACGCTGTTGCACCCTCGCGGCCTGGGCGACTTCAGGGGGTTGGTTGTCGAGAAATAGCCACGCCTCACAGACTTCTCATGTGCCGCGTCGAGGCGACCCAGGAGCGGCGGCTGTGGGCCACGGCCCGGATCCACTTCCTGTCGGCCTGCTCGATGTCGACCAGTGCCAACTTCCTGGCGGCCCGGTTCAGATTGGCTCGCGTCGCCTTCCCGGCCAGGGCGTCGGTGAGCGCCAGCTGCGCGAGATGTTCGGCAACATCGACCAGCCCCCGCTTGAGAGCGCTCTTGGCGAAACGGATCGAGGTCTGCGGCCGCATCTTCCGGATCCGTTTGACTGCCTTCTGCAGACGCGTGAACACCGGCCTTCCCGCAAACGCGTCGAGCGTCGTCTCATTGACCCAGCGGTCGGCCGTCAAGGCAGCCACCAGGTGGTCGCGTGCCGCGGCCAGGTGGGCAACATCCTCCGGCAGCAGATCGCCCGGCGGGTTGGCGGTCCATTCGGTGAGCTGCTCGAGTGCGCGAGCAAGGCTATCGCTTGGCGTCGCGACAATCCGGACGGGCGCCGTACTGGTGGCGGGCCGGCTGCCGGGGTTGTCCGATTCTGACACCACGCTGTTGGCGGCCACGCCGAGTGGAGCGTCCAGGTCGATGGTGACGTCGTACGAGATGACGATGGGCTCGAACGACGGCCCCTTCCAGTTGAAGCAGATCATGACGCCATCGGCGACAACGCTCGAGTCGATCGATGTGGCTGCCGAACCGTCGGCGTTCTCGACGCCGACACTGCCCGGCACGCTCTCGGCAACGTTGTCGTACGCCAGCAGGATCTCCCATGCGCCGGGCGACTGGTCGACGGTGGGCCGCATCAGGATCTCCATGTCCATCACCGGGTCGCTCCCACCGAACAACTGGATATCGTCGAATTCGACCACGAAGAGCGTGTCGTCATCCAGGGCGGCCAGCGAGACGCCGGCGTTGGTCGCCTTGTCATGGACGATCTCGAAGTCCTGCCACAAGAGAGCCACGAGGTTATTCGGGGCCTCGGGGTCGGGGATCGGTTGCGGTATCCAGGGCGACCCGCCGTAATTGGCATCTACGTCGAAGACGGCAAACCCATCATCTGTGAAACCGATGCCGGCGTGCTCATTGCCGTAGAAGGTGATGTCTGTCGACTCGAAGGCGGTAAACGCAACGTTGTCGCCGGTGATCCACCGGTCGGTGGCGATGCCTTGATCCTCGAGGTCGACATAGCCGCCCCCGTCGAACGGGGAGTCGCAACTGGCGTCATCAGAGTTTGTCGACACCTCATATGAGCCGGTGGCAACCGCCGGCGAGGGGGCCACGCCGGTCCATGACACCACGCCGTTGGCGACCGTGGCGCCGTCCGTGGCGGAGCCGGCGACGTAGGTCATCCCCTCCGGAATCGTGTCGGTGAAGGAGTACTCGATGGTCTCACCCGTGACGTTCGGCTCGATCGTGATCTCATACGTGACCGTCTCGCCAACCATCGCCAGATCCGTAGATGCGGCCTTATGGACATCATCGGTGCGACGGTCGACGACGACGGCGACCCTACCGAGATTGCCGGCGTGTGCTCGATCGGTGCCCACGGAGAACGCGCCGTACCACCGATCGCCTCGCTCCATGGCCGGGTCGTCCCAGAAAACGCGGAGGCTGAACGGCGCGAGATGGCCCACCGTCTTCGGTCCCTCGATCCGCATGTTTCCCGCGTCTTCTCCGTCGAGCACTGCTGTGGACAACTCGAACGAGTCGAGCCGGCCGGGCCGCGAGCCTTGCCAGTTCTGTACCAGCACCCACCATTGGCCCGCACTGGGATCGTCGACGTGGCACGACTCGAGTGCACTACTCGATGCGCTCACGCATTCCAGCTCGTTCTCAGTCGGTTCGCCGTCGTTGTTCACGTCGCGGCCCACGAACATGTCGAGGTCGGGCGATTCGGAATCGAGGATCTCGGCGATGACGCCGGTCGCTCCGGGGGGCACGTTGAGTAGCTTGAGATATGTCCCGTCGGCCACATCGTCGAATACGTCGCCACTGTTCGTGTCCATCGGGATGGCGGTTTCGTCGACGTCGCCCCTGACCAGGCCTTCCGTCTCGACGCTCAGGTTGGTGATTTCGAGCGCCGTCAGCCCGCCGATCTCCCATGACCCGGCCTCGCGACCCGCCCGAATGTGCACCGCCGACGGGAGGTCGCCGTTTCTGCCCTTGACTGCGATCGGCATCGTTGCCACCGGTGGAAGGTTGTCCCCGCTCGCTTCTGTGGCTTGGAGAACGAGAGAACCGAACACGTGTGGCTCGGACGAAACTCCCGACACATCGGCGGTGATGGTGAGTTCCCGGGACTCCCCCGTCACCAGCGAGAAGCTCGCAGGTGACACCGTCAGCGCCAGACCGTCACTCCCGAAGACGGATGCGGTCCACGATGCGTCACGAGTTGCCGTGACCTTGCGCGTCCACGAACAGCTGATCAGGCACGACGAATTCGCCATACTCGGCAGGTTGATGTCGCCGACATCACCTCCGGCGGCGGGATTGGCCGCAAGGTAATTGTCGACCGTTTCGTTCATCACGAGACCGGTACGGGCCGCCGCCCTCAGGTCGATGCGGCCGGCGCCGCTGTCGAACGGGGTGCTTGGCGTGACCCCGTCCTCGAGGAGAACGGTTTGACTGGCAGTGAGCATGAGGGCGGACTCGACCTCGGCCGGAGTCCAGTCCGGATAGAGGGACATGAGCAGCGCGGCGGCACCGGCGACATGCGGGCTGGCCATCGATGTCCCGCTGCGGAATCCCCAGGCAGTTTCACCGTCGGTGCCGAGCGCCGCGATGATGTCGGCGCCGGGTGCGGCGAGGCTCGGGCTCACGATATCGATGCCGCGATTGGGGCCGCGCGAGCTGAGGCCGACCAGAACGTCGCCGTTGGCATCGGCGATGCTCTCCACTGCTCCACCGATGGTGGCCATGTGCCCGCTGCCCGTAGCCAGCCAGGCCTCGAGGAGACCTCCGTTCAGCCCATCGATGTGGACACCCGGCAGATCGTAGGAGTCGCCGACCGGCCCGTTTCCATTATCGACGAGCACGAACCCTCCCGCCCCGGCGGCCAGAACGTTGGCGCTCTTCTCCACACGACCGAAGATCCCCCGGTCACAAACGACAATCTCACCTGTGAATGTGCCGGCCGGCCACGGCGAAGCCTCCTCACCGAGGAATCCGACGCCACAGAGCTCGGGCGTGTCGGTCAACGCCGACGGGTAGTCGCCGGCGTAGACGATTGGCGCGGGCCCGTAGCCGGCGGTGAATCCCGCGCCCACGATGTCGACGAGAGGGGCGTCCCCGCCGCCAAAGCTCCCGATGGTGTTGGTGAAGGCCCTGTCGTGGCTCGCCGCCGCCACGTGCGTCATCCATGGTGCGTTCGGCGAGCCCGTTGTCCCCTCGGTGGGGCCCTCGTTCCCGGCCGAGTGGGCGACGAAGATACCGGCCTCACGCGCCGCGAGCCAGCTGAGCTGCTCGGTTTCCGCCCACGGGTTGGTGGGAGTCTCGCTCCCGATCGAGTAGTTGATGACGTCGACGCCGTCGGCGATGGCCTGATCGATCGCGGCGAGAATCGCCGAGCCTCGACAGCCGGATGGGTTGCACACGTCATAGACGATGATGTTGGCGTGCGGGGCAACTCCCGAGATCGTCGGCTTGATAGTCAGGGTCGGGGCGGCCACGGTCGCCTCGACCACATTGCCGGCAGCCGTAGCGGCCGTGTGCGAACCATGACCTTCGTCGTCGATGGGCCCGGCGGCGTTCGTGAACCTCCAGGCTCCGATCAGCTTGTCGTTGCAGGCGAAGCCCTTCTGGTAGCCCGGCTCAGACGGATTGCAGACACCGACATAGTTGCCGGCGCCGAATGGGTTGGTGTGGTCGTAGCCGTCACCGCCGATATCGGCGAAGCTCGGGTTGAGCGGGTTGATACCCGTGTCGAGCACGCCGACCACGATGCCCTCACCCTGGGTGCCGATCCCGGTGGCGCGGCCGTCCCAGATCGTGGGCGCGTTGATCCAACCCGGCCCCGAGTCCGTATCGATGTGACGTATGACGTCGGGCACTACCGAACTGACCCCCGGCATTCGGAGCACCCGAGCTGCTTCGTCGGCGGTGAGGTGCACCGCGATCGCGTTGGCGGCGTTGAAGTACTTGTGCTCGGCGGCCACCTGGCGGCCCAGGTCTCGGTTCAGGCGGCTGATCAGTCGGGCATGCTGGCTCTCGAGGTGCGTCCGATACGCCACGGCGGCCGGTTTGGCGACATCGAGCTGGATCTCGCCGCGGGTACTCGTTGGTTGCAGCCGGCCGATGCCGCCCTCATAGAGCGCGATCGCTGGTTCGTCGAGGCGGACGACGAAGACGCCGGCTTCGATGCCTTTGAACGGGTTCTCCCGGGCTACTACGGCTCGGGCTGCTTCGAGATCTGCGCGGTCCGGGGTCTCCGCCGCCGCGGGCGCTGCCGCCATCGCCGAGTAGACCATCGCCATGGATGCCAGTGCGGCCAGTGCCCGTCGTGACACGGAGTGAACCCTCCCCATTACCGAATCGGCAAACCCTTCAACCGTGCATCGATCCATGGCGTGCCGTGGCCGGTGCACTTGGTGGTTGTGCAACCCTAGCTCTCCCGTATTGAACGCAACAAGCGACCGCCGGTCACATGGTGTGGCCGCGGTTGTCGGGTCGCCGGCCCCGGGAGCCCCCGTGGATAGGACCCCGGAGGCGATACAATCTGCCCATGGAAAACAACGTAAAGACAGTCGGCCTGATGGCCTTGCTCGGCGGTCTCCTGGTCGCCCTGGGCTGGGCTTTGGGCAGCACAAACGGAGCCGTCATCGCCCTCGGCTTTGCCGCACTCATGAACGGCGCCATGTACTTCTTCTCCGACAAGATCGCCCTCAAGACCACCGGAGCGGTCCCCGTCGACGAGCTCGAGCTCCCCAACGTCTACTCGATCGTCCGCTCGCTGGCCCAGCGCGAGAACATGCCGATGCCGAAGATATATGTGATCAACAAGCCGCAGCCGAATGCGTTTGCCACGGGGCGCAGTCCCAAGCACGCCGCGGTGGCGGTCACCCGCGGCATCCTCGAGATGATGACCCACAATGAGCTCGAGGGTGTTTTGGCGCATGAGCTGTCCCATGTCCGCAACCGGGACATCTTGATTGCCTCGGTGGCGGCGACCATCGGTGCGGCCTTGTCATTCCTCGCCCGGTTCGCTTTCTGGACCGGTGCCGGTCGCCGCAACAACGACAACCCGGTCGGTGCCATCGTCGGATTGCTGGCGGTGATCATCGCGCCTCTGGGCGCGATCCTGGTGCAGATGGCGATCAGCCGGAGCCGCGAGTATCAAGCCGACGCCAGTGGCGCCGAGATCACCGGATCGCCGATGGCGCTGGCGAGTGCCCTGGCGAAGCTGGAAGCGGGGACCGCTCGGATCCCGATGGAGGTCAACCCTGCGGTCTCGCAGCTCTTCATCGCCGATCCGCTCAAGGCCTTCGGCGGCCGCAGGGACCGCCGGTCGGCCCTTGCCCGGAAGTTCAGCACCCATCCGCCGACGGCGGAGCGGATCGCCCGTCTCGAACGGATGGCGATGGGCATTCGGTAGAGGCGCGACACGTCCGGAGCGCGCCGTGAACCGCCGCCAGCGGATGCAGCTGATCCTCCAGCGCGATGGCAACAGCTGCGTCTGGTGTCGGCGCCCTCTCAACGTCGATTTGGTTGCAGCCACCACGGAGCATCTGGTGCCCCGACTCAAGGGTGGCCCCCGCTGGATCGAGAACGAGGTTGCCGCCTGCCGCCGCTGCAACGGGCAGCGGGGCCATCGCACCCTCGGCGACTGGCTCGATGAATGCGAGCGCCGCGGTTGGGAACCCGACCGCGCAACGATCCTCGATGCCCTCGAGTCGTTGCAGGCCGCGATCGCCGAACGCGGCGGACAGCGGCGGGCCCGACCCTATCTGGAAAGCCAGCTCCGTCGACTGCGCGGGTAGCGGGACCTCCGTGGGTTCGCAGCTTTCCCCGATCGGTGGCGCGGCTATCCTGTCGGCGCCCGGAGGCGCACTCGTGCTCGAGGGTGGGTTGCGGCGGCGGTGCGGCGCCGGATCCCGAGCCTGCGGGCTCCAGCCGGGATGCCCGAGCGGCCAAAGGGAGCAGACTGTAAATCTGCCGGCATCGCCTACGGAGGTTCGAATCCTTCTCCCGGCACAGTTGCCGATTCGCGCTCAGAGAGTTGCGGCGAACTCCCTGAAAGCGGTGCCGGCGCCCCGAGGGATCGGGTCGGCATGGCCGAAGCAGGCGATCTCGAAATCTCGTTCCGCCAGTGTCCGCATGCTTTGGTCGATATCGGGCGTGGGGCGATTGAACCATCCACGCGACACGGTGCCGTCCCGATGTCTTGCGGCGTCTCCCACAAACAGTACGCCGCCGGCTCTTTCCAGCAGGTAGCTCATGTGGCCCGGTGTGTGGCCCGGGGTAGCGATGGCCATCAGATCCTCCGAGAGATGCGGTACGGGGCCCGATTCGATTTCGAGGTCTACAACCGCTGGGTCCGCGGATGGCATCAGCCGGAGCAGCGGTTTGAGTATCTGCAGCGGAGTGCGGTCGAAGACAGGCGGGTCGATGGGGCGCCTCTCGCCACGTACTGCAGGAGCGTCGCCGGCCGAGCAATACAGCGCGGAATTCGAATCGCGTTTCAGAGCCGCGGCGCTCCCCGCGTGGTCGGTGTGGTTGTGAGTGAGCACGATGGCTTTGATGTCCACCACCGACCTTCCGATCGATTCGATCCCGGCAACAAAGGCCCCAGCCCGTTTCGGCAACCCCGTGTCGATGAGGGTCAGGCCTTCATCACCGTCGATGACAAATGCCCGAAAGCCCTTCTTGACCTGATAGACCCCATCGGCGACGCGCTCCACAATGACCTCCTCACATGACCTCGCGCGAGCGTACTGTTCGGGTGAACGTCGCGTCGCGCCCTGAAGTGGCTCCTGCGAATCGGACGCCGTACCAGGTTGACTACAATCGCTCCGGCGAATCGGCCTCCTCAGCTCAGTGGCAGAGCGTGCGATGAGCCGTTGGGCGAAGAGCCGGGTGGCAGTCATGGTGAGGAAGACAGCTCAATAGAGACAACTTGATATGTGCCTCCTTAGCTCAGTGGCAGAGCGTGCGATGAGCCGTTGGGCGAAGAGCCGGGTGGCAGTCATGGTGAGGAAGACAGCTCAATAGAGACAACTTAATATGTGCCTCCTTAGCTCAGTGGC
>CAMYJM010000010.1 GCA_947258635.1 uncultured Acidimicrobiaceae bacterium | reverse complement strand
GGGTTGGCTGCCATGGCACGGATCGATGACCTCGACGATCCCACGTCGCCGGATGGCAAAGACGTTCTGGCCCCGCCGACCCGTACCGGTTGGCGCGGATGGCTCGCCTCGAATCTTGACCGGCGAGAGGGTCTCTGGATTATCTACCGCAAGAAGTCGAGCAGCCTTGATGGTCCGGTCTATGACGATGTGGTCGAGGAGGCATTGTGCTTCGGGTGGATCGACAGTCGGGTCCGGCGGGTCGACGATGACCGGGTGATGCAGTGGTTCTCTCCACGTCGAAGCGGTGGGTTGTGGTCGGCGGTCAATAAGGAACGGATCGACCGGCTGGTCAGGGCAGGACTGATGACCGAGGCCGGTCAGGCAGCCATCGACCGGGCCAAGGCCGACGGCTCGTGGTCTCAGCTCGACGACGTCGATGCCCTCATCGTTCCCCTTGACCTGAGGACCGCCCTCCAGGCGGTCCCTGACGCTGAGGCCGCCTATGAAGCGCTGGGCGACTCGGCCAAGAAGCAATACCTCTGGTGGATTCAGTCCGCCAAACGGCCAGCTACCCGTGCCGACCGTATCAAGGAGGCGATACGCAGGCTCTCTCCCGGCGGGAGTCGTGGCTCCGCCTAGCTCTCCTCGGTTGCCCTCGACCACCGCCGATATCCGGTTATGCCGAGCGGGATGTTGACCACGTGTGGCGGCTCGCCGGAGGTGCACCGCTGTGGCTCGACTGCCTAATCGCCTCTGCCATCGGCGGATGACTTCAACAACCTTGCGGGACAGTCCAGCTAGCCTCTTCCGTACCGTGCAAGGTGGGGCGCTAGAGGTGCCCTGAACCCGAAACCCTCTTCATGCGGGGCTGATCCCCCGCCTGAGGGTGAGAAGTTGCCGGGCCAGCGCCGGGCCCATCGGCGATGAAGGCCGGGTCCTACGCGGCGGGACGTTGTGAATCGGGTCAGGTCCGGAAGGAAGCAGCCCTAAGCAATCTGCTCTCGGGTGCCGTAGGACAGCCTGGCCGGAGTCGATGACCCGGAACGCGCCGGCGGCGATTCATTCGAAGGCGGGGGGCACGGTACAAAGGCTTGTCGGAGGTCGAAGCCTGATTCGAGCCGAGCCTACCTGACGGGTATGAGGTGCACCGGGACGCGCGACGAGCGGACAACGCGGTCGGCGGTGGAGCCGAGCAGCCAGCGAGCAGCGCCGCTGCGCCCGTGGCTGCACATGACGATCATCGCGACGCCGCGATCTTCGGCGGTATCGATGATGGCGGCTGCCGGGTCCGACGCCTCCAAGACCAGTGCCTCGATGCCGATGCCTCTGCCCCCGAGAGACGACGCATGTTGGCCGAGGTATGACTTGAGAGCCTGCTCGACCGTGATGCGCTCCGACTCCATTACGGGCCGCATGGCGTTGGTGACGACGACATCGCTGACAGCGAGCAACAGCAACGAACTGTCGAGCGCCTCGGCCAATTCCATCGCCGGCTCGATCGCCTTGGCGGCCGCCTCGGACGTGTCGAGCGGTACCAGTATCGAATTCATGCGCAGACTGCTCCCAGGTGTGACAGATATCGATTGCGTCCGCTGCAGCCTACGGGATCGGGACCCGTCGGTGCAGGCTCGCCCTCAGCGGCGCTTCTCGAGGACCACTCCATATACGAAGCCGAGCGGGCCCATACGCCAGATGTCGACGATATCGAACGGGGTGGACGCATATAGCTGCTCGGGCGCCGCCAGCTTGTCGAGGCTGTGGTGGAGGTAGGAGTACTCCGCCCGGGCCCCGGCCACGAGCCCGACCAATGGCAGCACAACGCCGGTGCCCACCCGATGGACCCGGGCCTTCACACGTGTGGCCGGCCGACCCAGGTCGACGAGGCCGGCCCGGCCTCCAGGCCGCAAGATCCGGTTGATCTCATCGAGGGTCGCCTCGAGCGAATGCAGGTTGCGTACCACATAGGCACTGAACACGGCGTCGAACGACTCACCGATGAAGGGCAGAGATTCCCCTACTGCGACGACTCGATTGGGGGCCGCGTTGCGAGCGAGCATTGCCGGAGCCGGGTCGAGCGCCACAACCTCAAACCGGCCGAAGATCTCGTTGGCTGCGCCCGTGCCGGCGCCCAGGTCGAGCAAACGGCCCGACGGCAGGTGAGAGACGGCCCGCATTCGCCATGCCTGATCCTGGCCGAGCGACAGCACGCGGTTGATCCGGTCATAGCGGTCCGCAATGTCTGCGAACACCCTGCCGTTAGACATTTGCTATGCGGGCAATTCGATACGGTCGAATCCCACGTACCTGTGAAGCACGTCGGGCACGACGATGGAGCCGTCGGCCTGCTGGAAATTCTCGACAAGGGCTATCAGCCAACGGCCCACCGCAATCGCAGTGCCGTTCAATGTGTGGACCAGCTCGTTGCCCTGCTCGGCCTTGTATCGGATCTTGAGGCGACGTGACTGGTAGTCGGTTGTGTTCGAAGTCGAGGTGATCTCGCGGTAGCGACTCTGGCCGGGGAACCATGCCTCGATGTCGTACTTCTTGGCCGCCGAGGAGCCGAGGTCTCCCGCCGCCACGTTGACCACCCGATACGGGATGCCGAGGCCCTGCACCAGCTCCTCCTCGCGGGCCAGCAAGAAGTCGTGTGTCTCGGCGGATGCCTCCGGCTTGCAGAAGGTGAACATCTCGATCTTGTCGAACTGATGGACCCGGAATATGCCCCGGGTGTCTTTGCCGTATGTGCCTGACTCCCGTCGGAAGCAAGTCGAGAAACCGACGTATCGCAGCGGCAGGCTGGCGCCGTCGAGGATCTCGTCACCGTGCATGGCGGCGAGCGACACCTCGGAAGTCCCAATCAGGTAGAGGTCGTCCGCCGGCAAGCTGTAGACCTGCTCCTCGTCACCCGGGAAGAACCCGGTACCGTAGAGCGCGTTGCTGCGCACCAGAACGGGCGTCACGACCGGTACAAACCCGTGCGGCTCCAGCGTGTCGAGAGCGTATTGGACCAGGGCAAACTCGAGTCGGACCAGGGGGCCCAGCAGATACCCGAAGCGGGAGCCCGAGACCTTGGCGGCCCGCTCGATATCGAGAAAGCCGTGCATCTCCCCCAATTCAACGTGGTCGCGGGACGCCACCGCGGGATCGGGCTGCTCACCCCATCGGTTCAGCTCCACGGCGTCCTCCTCTTCGAATCCGTCCGCCGCGGTCGGATCGACCAGGTTGGGGATCGTCACCCATTGCGCTTCAAAGCTCGCGTCGAGAGCGTCTGCGTCGGCAAGAGCCTTCTTGTAGGCCTCGGCAACCTCGGCGACCCGGCTGATCGCCGCCGTCTTGGCCTCGCCCTCCAGCTGGGCGATGCTCTTCCCAGCCTCTTTCTGCTCGGCTCGCAGGTCTTCGGCGGCCCCACGCACCTGGCGGCGCTTCTGGTCGAGCGCAACGAGAGCGTCGATGTCGCGGCTGATGCCGCGCCGCTGCAGGGAGGCTGCCAGAACGTCCGGGTTGTTACGCAAGATTGCCACGTCGATCATGCTGCGATGCTACCGGCCCATCGCCCGGGAGATCGCCGCATCCTCTTCGGGAGAAAGCCGCTCCGTACCGGACCCGGCGCGGACTTCTTTCGTGAAGAAATGAGTCTCGCTGCGGCCGACCAGCAAGCTGATCACCAGGCCGTCCCCGAGCGAATCCAGCAACGCGATCGAACGCGACAGCTTGCCGCCGATGTCGCCAAACGCATCGTAAGTGACCACTCCGGTGAAGCTGATGGCCCGGGGCAGGCGGCTCTCGACCGACTGCAATCGCGGGCCGTGATCGTTGATAGCGGCTTCGGCTTTGGCGAGATCGCTGTCGATCGAGCGCATCAGGTCGATGACATTGCCGTCCTTCGGCACGGCGGCGAGCCGCCGTCGCAGGGCCGCCACCTGCATAGCGACGCCGAGAGCGATGAGAAGCGCCAGGGCGGCGAGGAAGGCTGTGACCGTTTCTAAGTTCATTCGTCCTGGTTTCGGTAAAAGGCCAGCTCGAATACGTTGTTCAGCGGATCTGCATCCTCGGCTATCGAGGCGGTGATACGCAAGTCATAAAGCGCGCCGGGGATGAGTGTCAGGTCGGTGAACTCGACGGTGGTGGCCTCACCGGCGGCAAGGCTGAGGACGAGTTGGTCGCGAGTAATCAGTGATTCTGCATCCGAACCCGCACCGAGAACCATCCTGACTGCAATGCCTTCTTCAGCGAGGTTGCCCTCGTTCGTGACAACGGCCACCACACTGAAATTGTCCGAGGTGGGAACGACCGGCCGGTCGTTCTTCGTCCCGAGAGGCTCGGGGATGGTACGCGCCGTCACCGAGATGTCATGCCGACCTCCGAGCTTGACCGTGGCCCGGAGCCGATTGGCGATCCGCCGCCCATCAAACAGGTTCTCGCTGCCCTGCGCGACATAGGCCACCTCCGCAATCGTGCCGGAGGCGAGGTCACCCTCGATACGAGACCGGGCCTCGAGGAATCCCAGAAAGGCGCGGTCACCAACCCGAAGCAACTCGAACACGTCCGAGAGCGCGGCATCACCCTCGGACTCGTCTTCCTCCGTATCGAGGATCAACAAGACGGCGGCGTCCAATGAGGTGAGGCTGTCGCGCCATGCCCCGAGCGCCACCGATAGGTAGCCGTTGGCCTCCGCAACAGACGCCGGCACGACCTGAGCGGCCAGGAGCCGGACGTCGCTCGACGCCTGCGCCCCGAGCGACTCGATTCGGCTGATGATGTCCGGTCTTTCGAGGGCCCCGAGATCGGCGAGCATCTGGGTGAGGGAATCCGCCGCGGAGGCCTGGCTCTGCGCGATCTCGGTCGCCACCGCCATGTAGTCGAGAGCCCGCCGCTCTTCAGTTCGGTAGCGGACCGCCAGCGCGATGAGCGCAAGGGCCAACCCAACGACGAGCGTCACGATGATTCGTCGCCGGCGGCGCCGTGAGTCGTAGCTCCTGCGATGCGGAGCCAAGGAAGGATAGGACATGGGCGCCCGATGGTACTAAGGGCACTGTGACGTGCGGCTCGAATGGTCGGGATCAAAGCTCCGTAAGATCGGGGACATGGAAACGAGAGACGTGCTGGCCGACGCTTTCGGCCGAATCAAGGGGGAAGCGCACGACGCAGCGGTGGGCCTGTCTGCAGCCGGCCTCAACTACCGACCCGATCCCGACGCCAACTCGATCGGCTGGCTGATCTGGCACCTCGCCCGGGTGCAGGATGACCACGTCGCCCACCTTGCCGGCCGCGAGCAGGCATACGTCAAGGATGGGTGGGCGGACCGATTGGGTTTGCGACCGGACGAGAGCGACCTCGGCTACGGGCACACGTCGCAGCAGGTTGCCGACGTGAAGTTCGAAGAGCCGACCGCCCTGCTGGAGTACTTCGACGAGGTGCACGCCCGATCGTTGGAGTACGTGGCATCCATCACCACGGCCGAGCTCAACCGGATCGTGGATGAGCGCTGGGACCCCCCGGTATCGGCGGGCGTCCGCATCGTCAGCGTCATCGACGACTGTATGCAGCACGCCGGGCAGGCGCGGTACGTGCGCGGCATGTTCGAGCGGCTGGGCGCCGGCCCCGAGCCCGTCCGAGGAGAAGAGTGATGGCGCGACCTGGCGTGGCTAGCGATGGTTGGGCCGGGCACGGCCCGACGTACCGGGCGGAGTAGCCGCGGGCACAGTCAGTGTGGAGGTGGCCGACGTCCGCCCCTGCCGGCACAAAGTCCCGCCGCAGCGGTTCCGGCTTCATGGCCGGCTTCGAGCCGCTCTTCGCGGCGGGCAAACGGGGAGGAGACATTCTGCGCCCACTCACGCTCCCCCGAGTTTGGCGCCTGCCACTACTCGCCGGCTCCCCGCAGGGGAGCCGTGGGCGAGGAGGGACTTGAACCCTCACGAGTGTTACCTCACAGGAACCTGAATCCTGCGCGTCTGCCAATTCCGCCACTCGCCCAGCAGCGGCGAGATGGTACCAGCCTCGCGAAGGGCCGGCTCCAGCCCGTCAATTCCCAGGCCTCCGTACAATCACGTATATGGATCTGGCGCGACAGCTCGAAAAGCGCCTGGAGCGCCTGGTTGATGGCGCCTCCAGGACGATCTTTCGCGGTCGGGTGCACCCGGTGGACCTGGGAGCCCGCCTGGTGCGGGAGGCCGATCTCAACATCATGGAGAGCCCGGCGGGTCCGGTGGTACCGAATGAGTACCGGATCGACCTCAACCCCGACGACATCGTCACGGCCGGCTCCCTCGAACGGCTCGGTTCGGAGTTGGCGAACACGCTGCGGGCGACCTCCATCGACCGCGGCTGGCGCCTCGAGGGGCCCGCCGCGGTGGCAGTGGCTGCCGACCCCGCCGTCAAGCCACGAGACATGAAGATCGCGAGCCGGGTCAGCCATGGCGAGCATGCGGCGTGGGGACAGCTGATAGGGGCGGGCCGCCACGCCGATCTGGGCCCGAACCGAGTTCTGATCGGGAGGGCCACGATATGTGACGTCGCCCTGGACGAGCCCGAGGTGTCCCGGCACCATGCCGTCATCCATCGCGAGCAACAGCGCAGTTGGGTGACGGACCTCGGATCGGCCAACGGAACCACGGTCGATGGTCTTGCCGTTACCACGACGATGCCGCTGCGGCCCGGAGCCCGCTTGACGATGGGGCCGGTGACCTTCATGTTTCGACTGGTGGATCCATGAACAACAACCCGCGAGACGACTGACGTCATGCCGGCACTCTTCCTCAACCTTCTCAAGCTGATCTTTCTCGCCCTGGTCTACCTCTTCTTGTGGCAGGTGGCCCGCTCGATCGGTGGGCACGTCGGTGCTCCCCAGGCAGCTCGCTCGACGAATCGGGCCGGCGAGATGGTGGTGGTGCGATCGGATTCGATTGCAGGCCAGCGGTTCCCCATCGGGGCCCCGGCCGTGCTGGGCCGCAGCGATCAAGCCGACATAGTGATCGACGATCCATATGCCTCCGATTTCCACGTTCGGGTCGGTGTTCAGGACGGCACCGTGCTGGCGAGCGACCTGGGCAGCACCAACGGCACCTATGTGAATGGAAGACGGGTGACCGTGCCGACTCCTCTGATCCAGGGGGATTCCCTCCAGATCGGCAAAACCATCCTCGAGGTCAGATGAAGTACACCATTGCCACCGCCAGCCATGTCGGCCGGGTACGCGACGGCAATGAGGACGCCGTCTACCCCGACGAAGACGAGACAACCGTCGGACCCATCGTCGTCGCGGTCGCCGACGGTATGGGCGGCCACGCCGCCGGCGAAATTGCCAGTGCCACGGCGATCAGCGCCGCAGTCGCCGCCGGAGCCGGCGGAGCAGTGACCCGGGTCAAGGCGGCCAATGCCGCCGTAATCGCTGCCGCCGCCGAAGAGCTGGGACGAGCCGGCATGGGTACCACGCTCACCCTCGGCATCTTCTGGCCCGACGGTCGCCTCGAAGTGGGCCACGTCGGGGACAGCCGGGCTTACTTGCTGCGCAACGAGCGACTGACCCAACTCACCATCGATCACACCTTTGTCCGCGAGCTCATAGCCCAGGGCCGCCTCGCCCCGGAAGAGGCTGCCACTCACCCGCAACGCCACATGCTGACCCGAACGATCGGCATGCAGGATGTCCGCGTCGACTCCCTCGAGATCCACCTGGTGCCGGGCGATCGCGTCATGCTGTGCTCCGACGGCCTGACCGGAATGGTCTCCGACGCTCGCGTCGCCCGCATCCTCAGCAATACCCCGGCGCCGGCCGGAGCCGTCTGGTCACTCGTCGAAGCGGCCAATGCCGCCGGCGGCCTGGACAACACGACCGTCGCCGTGGTGGACGTTGCCGAATGACACGCTCCGCTGAAGCGGCGCTCCTTCTGACCGCCAGCGTCGTCGCCGCCTTCGGGACCGCTCTCGTCGGCTTCACCCGTGGCATCGGTCTGGACGCCCAGGTGGCGCTGACCTTCATCGTCTTCGTCGGAGCTTTCGGGGCCATCCATCTCTCGCTGCGCCGCTGGGCCCCGTCCGCCAACCCATATCTCTTCCCGCTGGCGGCGATCCTCGCCGCCATCGGCCTCACCGAGGTGTACCGGCTGGATCCGGAACTCGGTAGCGTCCAGCGGTGGTCGCTCCTGATCGCGGCCGGCGGTGCCAGCGGGCTGATCTTCCTCCTCCGCGGTGACGGAGTCGCCGTGCTGCGGCGGTACCGCTACCTGTTCCTGACCCTCGGCGTCGTGCTGCTGTTGCTGCCCTGGCTCCCCGATGAGTGGCTGGTCCACGGGATCGAAGCGAACGGGTCGCGACTATGGGTCGGCCTCGACCTGCCGGGAAGGACACTCAGCTTTCAGCCCGGCGAGATCGCCAAGCTGCTCCTGGCCGTCTTCCTGGCGTCCTACCTGGCCGACCACCACCTGGCCATGGGAACGACCCGGCGCAACATCGGGCGCCTCGCCCTGCCGCCACTACGCCAATTCGGGCCGATTCTCCTGGCCGCAGCCGCCGCCTTCGCCGTCCTCGTGTACCAGCGGGACCTCGGCGCATCGCTTCTCATTTTCGCCCTGTTCGTCGGGGCGATCTATCTGGCGACCGGGCAACTTGCCTACATAGTGGCCGGAGCGGCTCTGGTCGTCGCCGGGGGCGTGACGTCCTACCAGTTGTTCGGCCATGTCCAAAGGCGGGTCGGCGCCTGGCTCGACCCTTTCGCCGATTTCTCCGACACCGGTTACCAGGTCGCCCAGGGGCTTTTCGCCTTCGGGTCCGGAAGTCTCACGGGAAGCGGGGTAGGTATGGGGCGACCCGACCTGATCCCGGCCGCCGCCACCGATTTCATATTCGCTGCCGTAGCTGAAGAGATGGGGTTCGCCGGAGCGGTGGCCGTGATCGCCGGCTTCGCCCTGCTGGTTGCCGCCGGATTCGGGATCGCGTTGCATACCAGGGACCTGTTCCGCAGGTTCCTCGCGGCGTGCCTGACTTTGGTGCTCGCGCTGCAGACTCTGCTGATCCTGGCCGGTGTGCTGCGCCTCTTCCCCATCACCGGGATCACGCTTCCGTTCATGTCGTACGGGGGGACGTCGCTGGTGGCGAACATGCTGCTCCTGGCGATGTTGGCGCGCATATCGCACGGGGCCCGGGCATGAACGGCCCGATCCGCCACCTGGCCGCCGTCATCTTCGTCGCCTTCGCGGTGCTGGTGGGGACGGTCACGTATCTCCAGGTGATCCGAGGCCCGGAGTACCGCGATGACCCGCGCAACTTGCGCGTGCCCACCGGGCGGGCCGGCAAGGAACGCGGCACGATCATCACCGCAGACGGTGTGATCCTGGCGCGCTCAACTGGTGATCCGGACAATCCGCAGCTCTTCACCAGGACCTACCCGGAGGGCGAGTCCTACGCGCACGTCGTCGGCTACGCCACCTTGATCTTCGGCGCCGCCGGCGTTGAGAAGACCCAGGCCCCAGCGCTGGTGTCCAATCGCGACGCGACGATCTCAGGTGTCATCAACGCCATCCTGGGTGGGGACATCCGCCCGCAGGGTCTCCGGCTCTCGTTGATCGACGACTTGCAGCAGGCGGCGATTCAAGCTCTCGGAGAGCAAACCGGCGCGGTGGTCGCCCTCGACCCGGACACGGGCGCCGTCCTGGCGATGGTGTCCAACCCCGGATTCGATCCGGCCTCGCTTCAGGGTCGCGATGCCGGGCCGGCCGGCAACGCTCTCGACGGCGACCCGACCGAGCCCCTCCGCAACCGAGCCGTCAACGCGACCTATCCGCCTGGAAGCGTATTCAAGATCGTCACCGCCGCCGCGGCGCTCGAGGCCGGTGTCGCCGGAGGTGGCACCACGTTCGACGATCCGCTCACCCTCGAGCTGCCCGGATCAACGGCCACCATCAGCAACTACGACGGTGAGGTATGTGGCAACGGCGGCACCGTTACTCTGACTCAGGCGTTCGTGAGCTCGTGCAACACGACCTTCGCCGCGCTCGGCATGCAGGTCGGCGCCGATCAGCTGGTGGCGACGGCTGAGGCGTTTGGATTCAACACCGAGATCCCGTTCGACCTCGATACGCTGCCGTCGGTGATTCCCGGCGCGGCCACCTTCGTCAACGACCTTCCCGGGGTCGCCCAAAGCGCCATAGGGCAGCGTGACGTTCGGGCCACGCCGCTCCAGATGGCACTCGTCGTTGCCGCCATCGCCAACGAGGGTGAGGTCATGCAGCCGTACCTCGTGCAGCAGGTCTTCAACTCGGCGGGCCAGATCGAGTCAGAGGCCACCCCGGCGGTGTGGCGCCGTGCCATCTCGCCGGCCTCGGCTGCCGCCCTCACCGATCTGATGGAGAAGGCGGTCGCAGGTGGGACCGGGTTCCGCGCCCGGATCCCCGGCTTCCGTGTCGCCGGTAAGACGGGAACGGCCGAGGTACCGGGTGGCGCGCCGGATACGTGGTTCGCCGGCTTTGGGCCGGTCGAGGCGGCTCCCGACGTGCCGCGGATAGTTGTTGCCGTGATCGTCGAAGACGGCGGCACCGCTGGCGACAACGGTACGGGCGGTGCCGTTGCCGCTCCCATAGCCAAGGCCGTGATGCAAACGTTTGCTGGGCTCTAGGGGCCTGGCCGGCCGGAGATCCTGAATCGATCGGAGGACTCGGCAACTTTCTCGGGGACACGAACGTTTGATACTCCGTGAACTCGTTACCATTCGGCGCCGTGACCGAACCAAGGCTTCTTTCCGGTCGTTACCGAGTTGCCGGCCACCTCGCCCGCGGGGGGATGGCCGACGTCTTCGAGGCCGACGACATACTTCTCGGCCGCCGCGTCGCGGTCAAGATCCTCCATCCGCAATTCGCTTCGGACGGGGCTTTCGTGGCGCGCTTCCGGCGGGAGGCGCAGCAGGCCGCCGGGCTCTCCCACCCCAACATCGTCTCCATCTACGACTGGGGCGAAGACGCGGACACCTACTACATGGTGATGGAACTCATCGAGGGCCGCACGCTGCGCGATATTCGACGCTCCGAGGGGCCTCTGCTGGCCAGACGCGCTGCCGAAATCGCCGCCGAAACGGCGGCGGCGCTGACCGTGGCCCATCAAGCCGGCGTCTATCACCGCGACGTCAAGCCGGGCAACATCATGCTGACGCCGAACGGTTCGGTGAAAGTGACCGACTTCGGCATCGCCCGTGCTCTCGATGACTCTGCAGAGCTGACTCGCACCGGCGCCGTCATCGGTACCGCGACTTACTTCAGTCCGGAGCAGGCCCAGGGCCTCCCCGCCGACGAACGCTCCGACGTCTACTCGCTCGGGGTTGTGCTCTATGAGCTGTTGTGCGGAGTCGCCCCATTCACGGGCGACTCGCCGGTGGCGGTGGCCTATCAGCACGTGTCCGAGTATGCCGAGCCGCCGAGCGCCATCAACGCCGACGTGCCCGCCGAGCTCGAGGCCATCGTCGAGAAGGCCATGGAGAAGGATCCAGCCCTGCGGTACCAGACGGCCGATGACCTGCGCAAGGATCTCCTTCTCTATCTGCGTGGCGAAACCCCTCTGGTGATGGCAGCTGCTGCCAGCGCCGGAGCCGCGCTGCCGGCGGCACGCAGCGCGTCGTCGAACCCGAACGCGGCAACCCAATTGATGCCACTACCGGCAGCAACGGTCCTACCCGATGAGGCGGCTCGGTCGGTTGCCCATGCGATGCCGGAACACCGGAGCCAAACGGGCTACCTGGTCGCGATATTCGGCTTGCTGCTGGCCCTGGCGCTCGGCATCTTCCTGCTGACCCGTCTGCTGGCATCCGACCCGGCAGAAGCCGTGATGATCGCGGTTCCCGACCTCAACGGCTGGCCCCGCCAGGATGCCTTCGAGCGACTCCAGGACCTCGACCTCAAGATGCGCGAGTTCCCCCAGGAGAGTGACACAGTGGCTGAAGGCCACGTGATCGGCACGGATCCGGCGCCGTTCGTGGACGCCGCCCCCGGAAGCTTCGTGCGGGTGTTCATCTCGACCGGACCGCAGAAGTTCGCCATTCCCAATGTGATCCAGGCCACCGAGGAGGAGGCGCGCACCCTGCTTGGAGAGGGTCGGTTTGTGGTCGGCCTGGTCGAGTACCGGGACGATGAAGCCAGAGAAGGCACCGTGATCGGTCAAACCCCGCGACCGGGAACCGAGGCGGCACCGGGCACCGTGGTTGACCTCGAGGTGTCGAATGGCCCGTTCGCGCTCGATGTGCCGGACGTCCGCCTGGTGTCGGAAGCAAGCGCTCGCCAGACACTGGCCGATGCCGGGATTGACGAAGTTGAGATGATCCGCGAGTTCTCGGCAGAGGTCCTGGAGGGGTTCGTGATCCGCACCGAGCCGGGGTTCCGTCAACTGATCGCCCGCGATCGCACGCTGCTGCTCGTCGTCTCCGACGGTCCGGAGCCGTTCAAGCTTCGCAACTTCGTCGGGATGACGGTGGCCGCTGCCCAGCAATCCGCCCTCAACCGGGGTTTGATATTCATTCTCGATGACGAGACCGAGCCGGTGACTTCGGACTCAGGCCTCGTGGGCCTCGTGGCCTTCCAGACGCCGGGCACCGGTACGGACGTCGTCATCGGCGACGAAGTGCGGGTGCGCCTCGGCACCTTGATCCAACGGACGGTGCCGGACCTCGTCGGTCTATCGCAACCGGAGGCCGAGGGTCTCTTGGCGAGCCGCGGGTTGACACTCACAGTCACGGGTGACACGCCGGTGGCCGCCGGTAGTGGTCTGATCGGCAAAATCGCCACCCAAGAAGAGGAGGCCAACTCTCGGGTTGGAGACGGCTCGACGATCCGGGTGACGCTCGGCGTGCTCGAAGAGCCGCCCACCACGACCACGACGACCACGACGACGACCACCACCACCACGACAATCGCGCCGCCGAGCGGCTGAAGAGCTCCGAGCAGGTCAGGATCGATCGAGTTCGAGGAAGTTCTTCAGCAGAGCCATACCCTCGGTGGTCAGGATGCTCTCCGGGTGGAATTGCACGCCGTGAACCGGGAGAGCGGAGTGGCGCAATCCCTGGACCACTCCGTCTTCGCTGTGGGCCACGGCTTCGAGCACGTCAGGCAAGTCCACCGTCGCCAGAGAGTGATAGCGAGTAGCCGTGAAGGGGTTCGACAGCCCGGCGAAGACCCCGGCACCGTCGTGCGTGATCTCTGAAGTCTTGCCGTGACGCGGCTCCGGAGCCCGGCCGACGGAGCCGCCGTAGGCGACCGCGATCGCTTGGTGGCCCAGGCACACGCCGAGAGTCGGGATCTCCGTGCCGAGGGTGCGGACGTACTCGATCGAGAACCCGGCGTCTTCCGGGCGGCCCGGCCCCGGCGAGATCACCAGCCGGGCGAAGCCCATTCCCGCTGCCTCGTCCGGGGAGAGGACATCGTTACGCACGACCGTCGGGTCGGCCCCGAGGGTGCCCAGATACTGCACGAGGTTGTAAGTGAACGAGTCGTAGTTGTCGACGACGAGCACCTTCATCCGACTGTTCCGCCTGTGTCGAGAAAACTGCTTCCGACCCATTCATAGAAGAAATGCAGGGCAACGAGAGCAACGCTGACAATCACAATAGATGTGATGACCTTCACCGGCGTTGACCCGGGCAGCGCCCGGTAGATCCGTCTCATATCCGACCCAGGATAACCTCGGCGTTGGGGCCCTCTACGAGCTCGGCGACGACCACAAGGCGCTCCCGTGCTGAGAACTTCGGGTTACAGGTGGTGAGAGTCAGCCAAGCGCCAGAGCGGGGTTGGGTCACCCAGACTGCCGTCGGTGCGACCACGTGGGTCTCCCGGACCGCGTAGACGTGGAGCCCCGCAGCGGTCTCGACTTCTATCCGATCACCGCCTTTCAGCTGGTCGAGATCGTGGAACGGCTGCCCGTATGTGGTGCGATGGCCGGATATGACGCTGTTGCCCGGCTGGCCGGGTAGCGGGGTCCACGGCATGTGACCGGCCCCGTTCTTCAGGTCGCCGAGTGCAACGCCCTCAACGACGGCCCAGCCGTCTTTCAGGCTGTCGAGGGAGGGGATGCGGATTTCGGCGAAGGCCGTCCCGTCTTCTGGAGGGGGTTCCGAACGGAGAGTGCCGAGATTGCCCAACGCTCCCGACACGATCGACGGGTCGTCCGGCTCCGGAGCCTCACCTGGAGCAAACACCGGTACGTATGGAATCTCCGTGATCTCGGCTGATTCAAAGTGGTCTTCGAGCTCGGCCACCAGCTCGGCCTGGTTCTGTTTCGCGAAGAACGTCGTTATCCAGAGCTGATGAGCGACAAAGCCCAACGTGAGAACCCCCAGCCATACCAGGGTCCACCCCATTCCACGGATGAGTCGGTAGCCGCGGCTGGGCGGAGGGAGCTGGGGCGCCTCCTCGGGCCGAGAAGTTTCCGTGTCGGCTAGGTGGGTCATTGACGGCCTATCGATTCGTACGCCACTGCGGCGCCGAGCAGCAACAAGGTACAACGTGGGGCATGTATCGGCGCACGGTACCCCCACCCCAAGCAGTGCCCGGCGCCCCCGATTCCTGGCCGAATCTCGGATTCTGGTCGAAGCCGACTACATTTACGCCCCATGCCAGTATCAAAGGGCCGCAAAAAGGCCAAGCGCCGGCCCCCACCACCGCCCAAACCGGATCCGATCAAGGCAAAGGGCCCGTCACCGACCTGGTACATCGCGTTGATGTTCGGCCTCATGGGCCTCGGCACCCTGGTGATCCTCCTCAACTACATGAATCTGATGCCGGGGGGCACCAACAACACGTGGCTGCTGACCGGTCTCGCCGGCATCGCCGGGGGCTTCGCCATGACACTCAACTTCCGCTGACGGCAGGTTTGGCGGCGCGAGTTACACGTATGTAGTTATCCCCACCTGTGGACATAGGTGGGGAGAACTACACGGGTGTCATTCAGCCGGGCAAGACCCAGGGGCGACCGGGAGTCCCGGGTAACGTCCTCGCGGACGACCACCGACGTGAGGAGCGGGAGATGTTCTGGATTGTCTATCTGGCGGTCATCGTGGCCGTGTTCGCCGGCTTCTGGAAGGCCTTCGAGAAGGCGGGGGTGCCGGGGTGGGCCGCCATCGTTCCCATCTTCAACATCTACGTGATGACCAAGATGGCCGACAAGCCGGGCTGGTGGGTGGTGCTGGTTTTCATTCCACTGGTGAACCTGGTCGTCATCATCCTCATCTGTGTGGCGATCGCTCCGAAGTTCGGCAAGAGCGAAGGCTTCGGTGTCGGAATGGCGCTGCTCAGCTTCATCTTCTGGCCGATCGTGGGCTTCGGGGACGCCCAATGGAACGCCGCACCGGTCACGATCTAGCCAGCGATCCCAGCCGACGCTTTTAGTCGAACGCGACCATCGGCTCGCGGCAGTGTCGCGGAGCGTCCACTTCGTCGTCAGCCTGGGCGTGCGTCACGGTGAGCCGCAAACCGCAGACGGTGCACTTGTAGTCCACCGCGACTTCTGTGACGTCCTCCGGATCGGGCTCCACAGGACCCGGCGTGGCCAGGAGGCGGATCGCCCATAGCGCCACTGCAAAGATGCCGAGCCCAATCGCCCCGGCGATCACATAGGTCAAGCCGGGGCTAGCCCAACCGCTCGATGATGGTGGCGTTGGCCATTCCGCCGCCCTCGCACATCGTCTGCAGACCGAAACGGCCTCCGCTGCGCTCGAGCTCGTTGACCAGCGTCGTCATCAGCTTGGCACCCGAGGCGCCCAGTGGGTGACCCAGAGCCATCGCTCCCCCGTTGACGTTCACCTTCTCGTGGTCGGCACCGGTCTCGCGGAGCCAGGCGCCGATGACCGTGGCAAACGCCTCGTTGACTTCGAACAAATCGATGTCGTCGATCTCCATGCCGGCTTTGGCCAGCGCACGGTGGGTGGCCGGAATCGGCGCGGTGAGCATGAGCACCGGGTCGGCGGCGGCGAGGGCGAAGGTGTGAAAACGGGCCCGCGGCGTGTAACCGAGCTCTTTGGCCCGCTCGGCGCTCATGATCAACATGGCGGCGGCGCCGTCAGTGATCTGGGAGCTGTTGCCGGCTGTGACGATGCCGCCCTCCTTGAACACCGCAGGCAGCTCGGCAAGGGCCGCAGCGGTCGTGGTCGGCCGGATACCTTCGTCGCGGGTCATCATCTCGGTCGTGCCATCTTCCGACTTGACCTCGATGGGCAGGATCTCTCTCTCGAAGCGGCCTTCAGTGGTCGCCCGATCGGCCCGCATGTGTGATTTGACGGCGTAGTCGTCGATCTCCTCGCGTGTGATGCCCCACTTCTCGGCGATCATCTCGGCAGAGATGCCCTGGGGTACGAGGCCGTCGTGGTAGCGGCTCACCATGCGGGGACCAAACGGCTTGCCGGGGCCCTGCTGCATGGTGATGCCCATTGGAACCCGACTCATCGACTCGACGCCGGCGGCAACGACGACGTCATAGGCTCCGGCCATGACGCCCTGCGCGGCGAAGTGGGCGGCCTGCTGGCTCGATCCGCACTGCCGGTCGATGGTCGTGCCGGGCACGATCTCGGGCCAGCCGGCAGCGAGAACGGCGTTGCGGCTGACGTTGAAAGCCTGCTCGCCGGTCTGCATCACGCAACCCATGATCACGTCGTCGACCAGCTCGGTGTCGAGGCTGTTGCGCTCGGCCAGACCACTCAGTACCTCGGAGGCGAGATCGACGGGGTGCCAGTCGCTGAGCTTGCCGCCCCGCTTTCCTCCGGGAGTTCGAACTGCATCAACGATTACTGCATCACGCATAGAGCCAGCTCCTTGAGATCCGTGCTCTGATTGTACGGGGCGCGACTGCGCGGCGAGCCGTTCGGGGCCGGAACCGCGGCGCGTAGCCGCCCCATCTTGAAAAGGCGGCCACTGAGATGCGACGCAACTCCCAAGGAACCCGGAGGATTCCCGCGCAGATCTGTGGAGACGATGGGATTTGAACCTATCAAGCTGGAAACACCAGCCGGGCAAACGTCGCCCCGCGGCGGCCCGGTCCATGTGGCGCGCAATGTAGCCGCGCGCTACCAACGCTCACATCTATGGAGACGATGGGATTTGAACCTATCAAGCTGGAAACACCAGCCGGGCAAACGTCGCCCCGCGG
>CAMYJM010000009.1 GCA_947258635.1 uncultured Acidimicrobiaceae bacterium | reverse complement strand
AGCTCTCGATGGTGTCGTCGCCAAAACGGTCGAGGGCTGATCGCACCGATTGCAGGGTCTCCATGGTGCGGGCGCTCGCCACGCTGAGGACGGTCGTCACCTGCGCCAGCGGACGGGGGTTGGCCAGCTCCGCCACCAGCAGGTCGGCGCGTGCCGCCCGTGACAGGGAGGCATAGGCGCCCGACGGGTCGAGGCGGTCGAAGAGCTCGGCGAGAACCTCGTGGTGCTTGGTGGCATGCTCCCGAATGTCCATCGTGGCCAGGCGGAACCCGAAGGCGGCAACGCGGCGGATCATGCGGCGCAGCCGGCCACTGCCCACCAGCTCCCCGCGGTTGGCGTCCAGGCTCGCCTGCATCAGTTCGAGTTCCGCCCGGAGCTCGGCGGCCGACGTGTAGTCCTGGCCGGGGCGCGGTTCTCCACCGGCGGCGATGCGGGCCCGCGTGTTGATGAGCCGCTGATGGATGTAGGCGCACTTCTGGCGATACGCCTCACCCGCCGACAGCCGGGAGAACCGGGCGTACACCTCGGGGAGGGCGGCGGCGTCTGCCTCCAGCGACGCCATCAGCTCATCCCCGACGGTGACGATGCGATCCGATGGGCTCAGCTCGAATGAGAGCTCCTCGATGGCTCTGATCAGCTCGCGCACCGCGTGCTCGTGCTGCATTTCCAAGACCTCGAGGGTTGTTGCCGCAGTCACGAACGGATTGCCGTCGCGGTCGCCGCCGACCCAGGTACCGAAGTGGAGCGGCGTCGCCGGAGGCGGCAGCGTCACGTCGAGCCGGCCGAGCTGGTGATCCAACTCGTCGAAGAGGTCGGCGGCTACTTCACGGAAGATCTCGTCGAAGTAGTAGACGACCGAGCGCGCCTCGTCGATCGGTGTCGGTTGCGAGCGGCGCAGCTCGTCGGTCTGCCAGATGAGGTCGATCAGCTCCGCCAGCCGGCGGACGATCCGATCCCGTTCGGGGCCGGCGATGCGGGGATCGCTGCGCTCGGTGAGCAACTCGGCGATGTCGGCAGTCTTGCTGAGGATCGAGCGGCGGGCGGCCTCCGTTGGATGGGCGGTGAAAACCGGCCGCAGCTCGAGACGCGACACGACGGCCGCGATCACCGCAGAATCGAGTTGCGCTTCCTGGATCCGATCGACGGTGGACTGGAGGAAACCCCGTTCGGTTCCGGCGCGGGCCCCGGCGACGTCGAGGCGGTGCGTCTGTTCGGCGACGTTGGCTAGATAGAAGAAGATCGTGAACGCCCGTACCAGCGAGATGGTCATCGTGAGGTCGAGCTCGCCGAGCACTTCACTCAGCTCAGCCGAGGCGGCGGCGTCGACGGTGCCCGCCTGCTCGGCGGCCCGCAGCCGTTTGGTGAGAGCCCGAACCCGCTCTACGAGCTCGAGCAGCTCGGGGCCTTCCTGGCGGACGAGGGTTTCGCCGAGGAGATTGCCGAGCAGCCGGATGTCGGCCCGCAGCGGCGCATCCGTTGGCGATGGATCGGTCGTGCTCATGGGCGGCGAGCGTAGCTCACTCGAGCTCGACACCGTCCCGGAGGCGCGCCCAACGCTCCGCGGCGATCCACAAAGTTCGGGAAAACGGGAAGAAGAGGAGCGGGATGACCGCGGCGGCACCGATGGTGATGTAGATCACGGCGTCCCAATTGGGATCCGGGGACGTCGCCCACAGCGACAGCAGGAACACCACGATGACGGCGCCGATGGCGAATCCCATGTTGAACATCATCGCTCCCAGCCAGTAGCCGGTGCCCCGATCGAACTCGAGAAGGCAGGTGGCGCACTTGTGGTTCATCAGGAAAAGGCGGCGGAATACCGGCGAGCGGCCACATCGCGGGCAGCGCAGAAGCAGGGCCCGTCCGGCGCCCCGCCACCAGCCCGTGTTGTAGGCCACCGTGCCCTGGCTCATGAGCACTCTGAGGAGAACGAGTCGAGACCGAGAGCGGCGATGGCCTCAGCCGCCGGCAGCTCCATGACGGTGTTGACGGCATGGCGGATGGCGTCCAGGTTGGGCGTGTTGTAGGAGTCTGGGGTGCGCCGCCCGGTGTAGTCGGGAGGTACGAACCCGATAGCCACGATCCGGTCGGGGTCGAGTTTCGGGATGATCTGGATCAGGTCGGGGAGCCGCTCCAGGGGAATGTCGGTGAGCAAGTTGTTCTTGATCGTGTTCGTTATGTTGGCGAACGAGCGGGCCACGGTGACGGCGTCGGCCTGCGCCGACACGGCCTGAAGCAGGCAGCGTTGCCGGCCCATCCGGTTGTAATCGTCGGAGCCCTGCCGGGACCGGGCGTACGCCAGTGCCAGGTGGCCGTCCATGTTGTAGATCCCCGGCGCCAGATCGATGACCTCGGTGGTCCCGTTCTCGTGGGGGTAGGCGCTGTCGTAGATGCGTTCGGTCACCGTGATCTCGACCCCGCCGATGGCATCGATCAAGTCGACGAAGCCGTCGAGGTTGACGAGCGCGAAGTGGTGGATCGGGACCCCCGTCATCTCCTCGATCGCCGCGATCAGAGCCGCGGACCCGGGGGGGCGGGCCCCTGGGAAGCGGTCGGGGTGGCGGACCCCGTAGTCCCACAGCTCGTTGATGATCGCCGGGAAGCAGTTGCACGACCAGATGCCGAGCGACTCCGGCAGCGGCACTTGGGCGACGTTGCGGGGTATGGAGAAGAGGCCGACGTCGCCGGTTGCGGCGTCGAGGCTGGCGAGGATGATCGTGTCGGTGCGCACGCCGCGGCGACCGACGCCGGCATCGCCTCCCAGGAGCAGCACGTTGAGCCGCTCCGTTCCCTCCCATAGCCGGATCGGGAGGATCGTGGTGGTCGTGGTCGTGGTCGTTGTCGATGCGGTCGGTCCCGACGGCGGCGCGGTGAGCGGTGGCAGCGTGGTCGGCGCCACCGGCGCCGGGTTGGCGGCAAACACCGACGTCAGCAGGTCCTTGTCCAGGATCAGCCCGCGCCCGGCGACGACATGGGGCAGGATCAGAACGCCGGCGACCAGGATTCCGAGCAACGCCGACCCGGCTCGGGCGGCGGGTCGACGCACGCGGCGCGGAGAGTTGGTGAAGGCGTCGACGGCGGCGTACGTGCGCACCGCCAACAACCCGCCGTTCCCGATGAGGAGCCAGCCGAGGGCGGTCGGCTGCACGCCCCAGGTGAGGAGGGTCAGCTGGCGACGCCACACCATGTAGGCAGCGGCCGTGGCCATGACGGCGCTCAGGGCGACGAGGACGAGGCCCTTGGTGCGCTGCCCGTTGCGCAGCTGCCCAAGGCCCGGGATCAGGGCGGAGGCAAGAGAGGAGATCATGAATGCGTCTGCATGCTATGTCGGTCGGCCGGGTCCTCGATCGCGTCCGTCCCTGTGACGGGTGCCCGGGGGGCTTCGTCGCCGATTCGGGAACCGGCGGTAGGCTATCGCCATGCTTCGACTGCTCGTTCGTTTTCAATCGATCGTCGACAAGATCCCCGAAGAGGTGCTCGACAGGCTCCCGGACGATATCCGGCAACAGCTCGAGGACGGGGTGATCGACAAGATCCCGCAGGACGTTGTCGACAAGCTGCCGGAGGGGTTGCGCGACTCGCTGCCAACGGACCTGATCGAGGCCGCGTCGGCGAACCCGTTGTTCGCGGTGATCGGCGTGCTGGCGTTGATCGGTTTCGGCTACGGCGTCTTCAAGAGCGCCATGAAAGCCGTCGTCTTCTTCGCTGCGGTCGCCGCCATCGCCTGGTTCTTCTTCTTGAAGTAGCTCGTGGAGTTCCTCACCGACGTGCTCGGCGACGCGTTTCGATATGTTGCCGATTTCGGCCCCGAGCTGCGGGCCATTGTCGCTTTGACACTCCTGGTCTCGGGTCTGGCTACTGCCATCGGCGTCGTGCTCGGGGTTCCCTTCGGCGTGTGGCTCGGTTTGGCCCGCTTTCGTGGGCGGAGCATCTTGGTGGCGTTGGTGAACACCGGGATGGGGATCCCGCCGGTGATTGCCGGTTTGCTGCTCCTGATCCTCCTGTGGAACGACGGGGTGCTCGGCAGCTGGGGGGCGCTCTACACCCCGGGCGCCATGGTGGCCGCCCAGGCCCTGCTGGCCTTTCCGATAGCGGCCGGGGTCACCGCCGGGGCCGTGCGCAACCTCAGTGGCGACGCCCAGGAGCAACTGGCGGCTCTCCACCTCGGTGCCGTCCGCCGGGCCCGCATCGCGGGACGAGAAGTGTGGCCCGGCATCGTCGCCGCCGTGGCGGCGGCGTTCGGGCGAGTCGTGGCCGAAGTCGGGGCGGTCCTGATCGTTGGCGGCAACATCGAAGGCGAGACCCGGGTGCTCACGACGGCCATCGTTCAAGAGGCTCGCCAGAGCAATCTGGGCGCCGCCCTCGGGCTGGGCATCGTGCTGTTGACCCTGGCGCTGCTGGTCAACCTCGCCTTGACGTGGGCCCAGCTCCGAGGTGAGGCCCATGCCTAGTCGCACCGCACTGAGCCTCAGCGGCTTGACCTGGTCCATCGGTGATGACCTGATCGTCGACGCCGGCGACCTCGAATTGCGGACGGGGGAACGACTTGTGGTCTATGGCCCCAACGGTGCCGGCAAGTCCACCCTGTTGCGCCTCGCCGCCGGCATCCTCGGCGAGCGCACGGGCGATGAAGTGGTCTATATGCCACAGCGTCCCTATATGTTCCGGGGGAGTGGTCGGCGCAATCTCCTCCTCGGCCTCGAGGACGCCGAGTCGAACAAGGCCGAGATGCTGGCCAAACGGCTGGGAGTCTCCAACGTGCTCGGCACTCCGGCGGCTCGGCTGAGCGGTGGCGAACGCCAGCGGCTGGCACTGGCGCGGACACTGGCCTCGTCACGGCCCGTGGTCGCCCTCGACGAGCCGCTCGCCGCCATCGACGCGCAGGATCGCGACGAAGTGAGCGCCGTGATCGGCGATGCTCTCGGAGACCGAGCCGCCCTCGTCGTCACCCACGACAGAGATGTAGTCGTGGCGTTCGCCGACCGGGTGGCTGTGATGGCTGGGGGCCGGGTCCTCCAGGTGGGGCCGGCTCAGGAGGTCCTCCTCCACCCGGGTGGTGACGACATCGCGGAGGTGCTCGGTTTCCAGAACGTTCTGGCCGGCACGGTGGTCAAGTCCGAGGGGCCTCTCGTCCAGGTTGCCTGCAGCGGCCTCATGGTGTGGGCTCTCGGGACCCAGGCGTCCGGCAGCGACGTCCGGGTGACCTTCGGCGCCGAAGCCGTCACGTTGCACACCGTGACGACACCCGGAGCCGAACTGACAACGGACTCGGCGCGTAATCACTGGCTTGGTCCAGTTCGAACCATCGCAGAGGTCGGCCGGCTCGTCGAAGTCGTTGTCGACGTTGGGCAACCGGTCGCCGCGCTGATCACGGCCGGGTCGATGGACGGCATGGGCATCGAGGTCGACGACCAGATCGCCATGTCCGTCAAAGCGACGGCGGCGCACGCCGTGACGGCAGCGAAGCAGTGAGACGCAGGCTGGCAGCAGTGGCTCTCCTCGCCGCCGTTGCCCTCGTGGCCTGCGGCGGTCGAGACCGGGTCATCGTCGGCGCCGGCACTTCGATCGTCGACTCGGGTTTCATCGGATCGGTCGCTGCCGACTACACGGGGAACGTCTCGATAGTCGGCGGGGCTACCGCCGAGCTCCTCGAGCTGGCCGCCTCGGGATCGGTGAGCGTGGCCATCGTCCACGACGAAGTCCAGGAGTTGGCGTACATGGCAGCTCATCCCGACGCCGCACGGCGGGCGGTCTTTGCCAGTCGCTTCCTCGTCGTGGGCCCCCCCGACCTCGTGGCGAGCGTGAGTAGCTCGACGGCGGCTGACGTCTTCGCCGAGATCGCGGCCAACGACTGGACGTTCGTCACCCGCGACGATAACTCCGGTACCCACGTCCGCGAGTTGGCGCTCTGGGACCTGGCCGGGATCTCGCCGGCGGCCGAGTCCTATGTAGCCACCGGGCAGGGCATGGGCTTCACCCTGCAGGTTGCCGATCAGCGCGGGGCCTTCACGCTCGTCGAGGAGGGCGCCTACCTGGCGGCTCGCGACACTCTGAGCCTGGAACCGATACGCCTGGCGCCGAGCGACGATGTGCTCAATCCCTACTCGGCCATCCTGGTCGACGAAGCCGGCCGCGCCTTCTTCGAGTGGCTCACCAGCCCTGCCGGTGCCGCCGCCGTGGTCAAGGCGAACGATGCGCTGTTCGGCGGGGTCGTGTACCAACCAGCCGGGTTTTCGGACTAGCTGTCCGTTGTCACGCGGTCCGTCGCGCCTCAGCTTCCCCCTCCGCCCGGCTCCTGCGTCGCCGGCCACCTCCCCCAACGCTCGCTGCGCTCGCGGGGGAGGAGACATTGTGTGTCTCCCCCCGTTTCACGACGGAGTCGGGGAAGGTTTGGGGGGAGTGGCGACGAGGTACGAGGAGCCGAGGGGGGCGGGAATCCTTCGGGTTCCTTGGGAGTTGCTGCGCAACTCCTAGCGGAGGCGCGAGACCAGCGTCTGGCGCGAGACCAGCGTCTCGGACGCCGGTCACGTCAAGCCCACCAGCACCCAGCCGGCGGCGAGGCCGTAGAGGCCGGCGATCACGTCGTCGAGAGTGACGCCGACGGCGCCGTGGAGGTCCTCGGCCGGGCGGATGCCGGGGGCCACCTTGAAGATGTCGAGGAGCCTGGCGACGCCCACGGCAACCAGCCAGGGCCAACCGCTGAGGCCGATCATGGCCACGAGGGTTCCGGCGACTTCGTCGATGGCGACCCAACCCGGGTCCTGCCCGTCGACGGCAAACGGCGCCGCCGCCCACAGCGACGTGCCGATCGCCGCGGCAGCCACCACCGCATCCACCCACCACGGCGCCGGGATCAGCCAAACGCCTACCAAGACGGCGACCGCGGCGCCGAACGTGCCGGCACCGGAGTGACTCCCGTAGAGCCGATTGGGGATGAGGCCGGTGCCGAATCCGGCGGCGATGAACCTGCGCATGGTCCTGCAGCGTAACGATCGGCGCTCAGATTGCCTCGGTACAATCGGCGGCCGACCGCCACCACCGACCCGGAGTTGACCCGTGCGCCCAGAACAGATCGCCGACATCCGCAATCCGTCCGACCCCAATCTGCACCCCGACAACTCCCAGATTGCGTTCGTCGTTGCCCAGCTCGATCTGGAAGCCGATTGGACCGCCACCCAGATCTGGCGCTGGGACGGCACGAGCGTCGCCCCCTTCACCGCCGGCAAGGCCGACAAGTCACCGCGTTGGTCTCCCGACGGATCCGTGCTCGCCTTCCTGCGGGCGCCCGAGCCCGGCGGCAAGTTCCAGGTCGCCGTGATGCCGACCGGGGGCGGGGAGCCCACGGTGATCACCGACTTTTCGCTCGGCGTGTCCGAATTGGAGTGGTCGCCGGACGGTCGTCACCTCGCGGTGGTTGCCCGCGAGTGGACCCCCGAGTGGGCCGATCTCGAGGACGACGAGCGCAACCGGCGCCCGCGTCGCATCGACCGCCTGCCGTTTCGGGCCAACAACATCGGCTGGACGCACGACCGGCGCGACCACTTGTGGCTCATCGACCCCGCGCAGGTTGCGGACCCGCTGTGCCTGACACCCGGGGACTACGACGAGACCGGGATCGCGTGGAGCCCGGACGCGACGGAGGTCGCTTTCCTGTCGCCGCGCCATCCCGAGTTCGGTCTCGAGAGCGGTAACCATGTCTTCACCGTCGGAGTTGGCGGGGGAGAGGTTTCGGTTCGCAGCGAGGTCGGGATGTGGTCCAACCTGAGTTTCGACGGCGCTGGGCGGCTCTACGGGGTGGGGACACCCGACCACTGGGGACACCCGACGACGCTGTCGCTGTACCGTTTCGACTCCGACGGGGCGGTGGCACTCACCGGAGATTTCGATCGCAACCTCGCCGTTCCGGCACCGGTCACCGCTCCCGCCGGGCCGCAGTGGCTCGACGATGGCACGGCCCGGGTTCTGGTCGAAGACCGGGGTACGGTTGCCGTCCACACCGTGACCGGCGACGGCGAGGTCGCCGGGCTCATCGCCGGTAGACAAGTGATCACCGGCATCAGCTTCAGCGGAGATGGATCCACCGCCGCATACGTCGCTTCGACAACCACGAACCCGGGCGAGCTGTGGAGGTGGGACGGCGGCACCGCCACCCGGGTCAGCGACCTCAACGGGTCTCTCGCAGCCGACATGGCGTCGCCAACATCGTTCACGATCGAACACGAGGGTGTCGAGATCGAGGGGTGGGTCTACCTGCCCGCGGGTGAGGGCAAAGTGCCGGTGCTCCTCAACATGCACGGCGGTCCGGCCACCCAGTACGGCTGGGGGTTCTTCGACGAATTCCAGGTGTACGTGGGCGCCGGCTATGGCGTGGTCGCCGCCAACCCGCGCGGCTCTAGCGGCTACGGCAAAGCCCACGTCCGGGCGGTGGTGGAGCAGTGGCAGACGGACATGCCGCCGGACCTGCGCGACCTCCTGGCCGCGGTCGATCGGGCGGCCGACGCCGCGCCGCGGCTCGACACCGGCAACGTTGGTGTGATGGGCGGGTCGTACGGCGGGCTGATGACGGCCGTCGTGACCGCAGCCGACCAGCGCTACAAATCGGCTGTGGCGGAAAGGGGCCTGTATGTGTGGAACACGTTTGCCGCCACTGCCGACATCGGCCCCTGGTTCACCCGGATGTACGTCGGGGACGACGCCTTGGACTCTGTCGAGACGATGTGGGCGGCGAGCCCGCTCAAGGGCGCCGGCTCGATAACCACGCCGACGCTGATAATCCACGCCGAGGATGATTTCCGCTGTCCCATCGAACAGGCCGAGCAGCTGTTTCTCGCGCTGCTGCGCAACGGCACGCCGACCGAGCTCCTCCGCTTTCCCGGTCCGGAGAACCACGAGATGTCGCGTTCGGGCAAGCCGAAGCATCGAGTGGAGCGTTTCGAGGCGATCCTCGATTGGCACCGGCGGTGGCTCCGCGGCTAGGCCCCGGCCGGCCGGACGGGACGCCGGCGGCTTTCCAATCCAATCGGCCGTTGACCGCATATATGATGCGGGTATGGAACCCACGAAATACATCTGGCTCGACGGCGAAATGGTGCCCTGGGACGAGGCGAACGTTCACGTTCTCACCCACGCGATTCACTATGGGACGGCCGTATTCGAAGGCATTCGTGCCTACGAGACTCCGAACGGCGCCGCCGTATTTCGTCTGACCAAGCACATGGATCGGCTGCGCCGCTCGGCAAAGGCCTATCAGATGCCAGTCGAGTGGTCCACGGAGAACCTCACGAAGGCCACCAAGGAGCTGATCGTCGCCAACGAGCTCAAGTCTTGCTACGTGCGACCGGTCACCTTCCTGGAGCTGGGGGCGCTGGGGCTCAACCCGTCGAACGCCCGGGTACGCACCGCGATCATCACCTGGGAGTGGGGCGCCTACCTCGGCGAAGAGGGTATGCGGGACGGCATCCGGGTCCGGGTGTCCTCGTGGCGCCGGTTCCCGATGGATGTGTTCCCCAACGCCAAGGCGTCGGGCACCTACATCAACAGCATCCTGGCGAAGATGGAGGCGGTCGGCAACGGCTATGACGAGGCGATCATGCTCAACACAGAGGGCAAGATCTCCGAGGGCTCCGGAGAGAACATCTTCATCATCACCGACGGGGTGGTCTACACGCCGCCCGTGTCGGCTGGGTGCCTCGACGGGATCACCCGCGACACGGTGGCGACGCTGCTCGCCGAAGATGGCTACGAAGTCGTCGAGAAGTCGTTCAGCCGCTCGGATCTGTACTACTGCGACGAGGTGTTCTTCACCGGCACGGCCGCCGAGGTGACACCGGTGCGCGAGGTCGACGACCGTGCGGTCGGTGACGGTAAACCGGGACCGATAACCAAGCGGGCCCAGCAGCTCTACCTGGACATGGTCGGCGGCAAGCTCGACGTCCACCCCGAGTGGCTCGAGTACGTCTGAGCGGAGCGCGACGGGGACCGGGCCTTGGATCCAGGCAGCGGCGCTCTTGGTTGCCGCCGCTAGCATCCGGCTCCGCAGCACAATAGGAGCCAAATGGGCCAGCAACCCAACATAGAGCCCGGTTTGTCGGCAGCGCCGCGCACCAAACTTGGTCCCGGAGTAGCGCGGAGTTGGCGGCCAAGCCGGCCCGGCGAGCTGAAGACGCCGGTCGATGTTCCCAGCGGAGGATTGTTCGGCGTCGCCGGACCGGACGCCGGGTATGCCCTGAGGCTGGTAGCCGAAAGGAACCTTCGACTGCAGCCTGGCGAGCACCACCACGACGCCGCCGCGGCGGTGGCCGCCATCGCTTGTGCCCGCGCCGCCAGGGTGGGGCGGGCGCCCACGGCCGATGACGTGTCCGTTGGGATGACGATCCTCGGCCTGGATTCGGCGCTTCCGGTCGCCTCGGAGCTGCTCGCCAAACGCCCCGGCTGGATTGCCAACGCCGGCCACGATGCTGCCAAGCTCAGCGGTATCGTGGCGGACATCCCGGCAGACATCCTGGCGCTCCCTCCCGTCGCAGTCGCCGAAAAGACCGCTTCCGGATGGGTCTTCCGGGGTTGAGGGGAGATCATGAAAATCGTTCGAGTCGATTCCGAGGTCGATGACATCACGTACGGCGCCGTTGAGCCGGAAGGCATCCGGCTGCACCGCGGTTCACCCTTTGTTGCATGGGAGCCGACCGATACCCTGATCCGATGGCAGGAAGCGCGTCTCCTTGCTCCCGTGATCCCGACCAAGATCGTGGCCGTAGGCAAGAACTATGCGGATCACGCCGCGGAGATGGACAGCGACCTTCCCGAGCGCCCCATACTCTTCATGAAGCCACCGACGTCTGTCATCGGCCCGCTCCAAGCGATCCGGCTGCCGCCCGACTCGCAGGAAGTCCATCACGAGGCCGAACTGGCCGTGGTGATGGGACGCGTCACCCGCGATATCGCCGTCGAAGACGTCGGGCCCCACATCCTGGGCTACACGGCGGCCAACGATGTCACGGCGCGCGACCTGCAACGCCTTGACGGCCAATGGACCCGGGCGAAAGGGTACGACACGTTCCTCCCATTGGGGCCGGTCATCGACACCGAGCTCGATCCCCAGGAGTCGCTGTCGATCGTGTGCCGGGTCAACGACGAGGTCCGCCAGTCGGGGGTGACGGGCGACCTGGTGTTCGGGATCGGCGAGATCGTCTCATACATATCGCGTGTGATGACGCTGCTTCCCGGCGACGTCATTCTCACGGGCACCCCGGCAGGGGTCGGTCCGATCGAGGATGGGGATCGGGTCGAGGTCGAGATAGAAGGGATCGGCCTGCTGCTGAACCCTGTCGTCGCCCGATGACGGTGCGGGTTCGGATCGCTCCGTCACCGACGGGGTTCCTCCACGTTGGCACGGCCCGCGCCGCCCTGTACAACTGGCTATTCGCCCGGGGCCGCAACGGTGTGTTCATTCTCCGTTCGGACGACACCGACTCCGAGCGCAACGATCCCAAGTATCAGCAAGATATCGTCACCTCGCTGCGCTGGCTCGGGCTCGATTGGCATGAAGGGATCGACGTGGGCGGCCCGCACGCCCCGTATCAGCAGAGCCTGCGGTCCGATCGCTACCGGGAAGTGGCGATGGACCTGCTGGAGAGGGGACTTGCCTACTACTGCTTCGCCACCCCGGAGCAGCTCGACGAGTTCCGTCGCCAGGCCCAGGCGGCAGGGCGCACTCCGGCCTACGACGGGCGGTTTCGCCTCGAGTCCGGCGTGGCGGCGGCGCGGGTGGCGGCCGGCGAGCCGGCGCCGATCCGGCTGGCCGTGCCCCGGCCCGGCGCCACGACGTTCCACGACGCGGTGCGCGGCGAGGTCACCTTCGATCACGCTCAGGTCGAAGACTTTGTGATCCTCCGCTCCGACGGATCGCCGACCTATCACTTGGCGAGCACCGTCGACGATGTCGACTTCGAGGTGACGCACGTCGTGCGTGGTGAGGACATCCTGTCATCGACACCGAAGCACATCATTCTCACCGAGGCGTTGGGGGCTCGGCCGCCGGTGTACGCCCACCTGGCATTGCTGATGGGCCCGGACGGCAAGAAGCTGTCGAAGCGCCACGGCCACACCGCACTGAACGCTTACAGGGCGGACGGCGTTCTTCCCGAGGCGATGGTGAACTACCTGGCGCTTCTCGGGTGGTCTCCCGGCGAGGACGAGACCATCGTGTCCCTAGAGGAAATGGTCGCGCGATTCCGCCTCGAAGATGTCACCAAGAACGCCACGATCTTCGACAACGACAAGCTGGAGTGGATGAACGGTGTCTACATCCGTGAGCTGGCGGTGGACGACTTCGTGGCCCGGGCCACTCCGCTCGTCGAGGAGCACCTCGGACGGGCCCTGGCGGTGTCCGAGGGTGAGCAGCTGGCGGCCATCGCGCCCCATGTGCAGGAGCGGGCCAAGCGCCTCACCGAGGTCGCCGAGCAGGTCGCCTTCATATTCGGCGATGTGGAGTACGACGCCGCATCGTGGGAGAAGGTCATGACGACACCGGAAGCCCCAACGGCTATCGCCGCGGCGCGCGCCGGCCTGGCGACACTCGAAGACTGGAATACCCCGGCGATCGAAGCCATTCTGCGCGACATGCTCGAGGAGTTGGAGCTGTCGGCCCGCAAGGGCTTCCAGCCGCTGCGTGTCGCTGTTACCGGTTCGACGGTGAGCCCTCCACTGTTCGAGTCGATCGAAGTACTGGGCCGCGACGTCGCCTTGGCGCGGCTCGAGGCTGCGGCGACGCGCCTCGGCGCCGGCTGAAGGCGCCACTGCCGATCCCGACCTACCCGAGCCGCCTTGGGTAGAGTGGCCAATCCTCTCGGGGGGTTCCCGGACAAGGGGGGTTATGAGCAAGTACGACGCCTTCATCTCATACAGCCACGAGGCCGACGGCAAGCTGGCCCCCGCCATCCGCGACGGCCTCCAGCAGCTCGCCAAACCGTGGAACAAGCGCCGGGCCATCAACGTCTTCCTGGACCAGAGCTCGCTGGAGGTGTCGGCCGGCCTCAAGGACTCGCTCCACGCCAAGCTCGAAGGCACCAACTGGCTCGTGCTGCTGTTGTCGACGAAGAGCGCCGGCTCGGATTGGGTGGGCGAGGAGATCGCCAACTGGGCGGCCACCAAACCCGCCGGCACCATCCTGCTCGTGCACACCGAGGGCGAGCTGATTTGGGGCGATGGCGATTGGGACTGGGACGAGTCCACCGCCGCCCCGCGGGCGCTGGCCGGCGTGTACGAGGAGGAGCCGCTGTGGCTGGATCTGCGTGAGTACCGTGAGCAGCCGGATCTTCACATCCGCACCAACACTCACTTCAAAGAGGATCTGGCCACGCTGGCCGCCCCGATCCACGGCAAGTCGAAAGAAGAGCTGGTCGGCGAGGATCTCGTCCAGTTTCGCCGGGCGCGCCGGCTGCGACGTCTTGCCATCGCCGGACTCGCCACTCTGACTCTGGCGGCGACGATCCTCGGGACACTCGCCTTCTTTGCCCAGCGGCGCGCCGAACATGAGGCCCGGTTGGCCGAGTCGCGGGCCATGGCGGGCCAGGCTTTGAACAATGCACTGACCGATCGTGACCTCGCCGCGCTGCTGGCGCTCGAGAGCCTCCGAGTGGCGGATACCAGCGAGGCCCGCGGCAGCCTGCTCGGCATACTCGGCCTCCCCAGCCGGTTCCAGGAGCGCACCAACGCGCATCCCGAGCGGCCGGTAACGGCCGCCGCGTTCGACGACACGGGACGGCTGGCGGCCACGGCCGATGTCGATGGGACCATAGTCATGTGGGACGTCGACCCCGACAACCCGCTGAATCCGGCGACGGCTCGCGAGACGCGCTTCACCATGTCGAGCGGCTGCCTCGGCGGAGCAGAGATCGATCTCAACTGCATCATTGGCGAGTTGAGGTTCTTCCAGGAGGATGGGATCTCGATTCTGGCCGCAGTGGCGGGCGACGGGGCCGTGGCTGCTTGGGATGTCGCCACAGGTGAGGTACTGCCACTTCTGGGGGCCCAGGGGTTCCCGGCGGCCGCGGTGAGCTCCGACTTCGGGCTCTATGCGGGCCACACGGAGGACACCATGGAGCTGTATGACATCGATGGGAAGTTCATCGACAATGCGTTCCTTGCCGGTGCGCTCGAGACCACCGAGGTGGGCGCCGCCGCCTTCAGTCCCGACGAGAGCCGCCGGCTGGCATGGACCGAGCTGATCGCAGACGAGGAGGGTGAACTCCGCGTCGAGCTGATGATCTGGGACTGGCGGAGCGACAGCTCGCCGCTGCCGATTGCGGAGAATCCGTTCATTTCGGCGGTCACGAGTCTGGCTTTCAGCCCCGACGGGTCGCTGCTGCTGGCCGGCGAGGGAGATGGAGGGATTTGGATCTTCGACGCCGCGTCGCTGACCGTGGCCGGCGAATTGGAGCCGCGCCCGGCGAGCCCCCCGCGCTCTCTTGCCTTTGACCCCGGCGCGGCAAGTGATGGCGGCTTCACCCTGGCCTCGGCGCACAGCAATGGTGAGGTGTGGCTGTGGGGCGTCTTCGAAGACGGCGGCGTCCTTCTGGACAGGTTGCTGGGCCACAACGAAGCTATCGATGCGCTGGCGTTCGGGCCGGCTGGTCAGATTGTCTCGGGCAGCTTCGCGGGCGAGGTGATCTGGTGGAGCGAGGTCCCTCAATTCGTCTTTGGTGACCGACTCCCGGTGGCGGGCGATACCCACGGGGTGGATGTGCAGCAAGTCGCTTTCCTCGACAACGATACGGTCGCGTCGATCGATGCAGCCGGGTTCTTGATCGAGACCGACCGCGTCTCGGGATTCGGCGCCTTCGTGGAAGACATCGAACCCGGCGATGTGACCGGATTCGACGCCGCCGCCGAAACGCTGGCGCTGGGTTTCAGCATCGAAGGTTCAGCTGTTGTCGCACTGGTCAACATGACGACGGACGCCGAGGAGCCCCGCATACTCGACTTCGTACACGACGAGACCATCCGGCTGGTGGAGCTGTCCGACGATGGGCATGGCTTGATCACGAGCACGGATGATCGAAGCCTGACTACCGGTTCGTCGGTGCCCATCGCGATCTGGGACGCCGCGTCCGGCGAGCTGTTCCCCGCTCCGCAGCTCCCCGCCGACTTCGAGATCTGGACGGCACTGCATCCGGGTCGACCACAAGAGGGAGAGCCCGAGGTTGTGTGGCTCGGTGGCAGGAACAGCACGGGAGCCGCCGCGCTGAAGGTCGACGCCCGAACCGGAGAGGTGATGGGTCAGCCGCTCCAACACGGAATCCGCCCGCTGGAAGGAGTGATGTCGATAGCCGCGAGCGCCGACGGCACGCTGCTTGTCACCGGGGGAAGCGACCGCAAGATCCACGCTTGGGACCCGGAAAGACTGGAGCGGGAAGAGGGGTCGTTCGAAGGACACAACGAGGAGGTCACGGGGCTTGCCTTCATCGATGGCGACGCTCGCCTCATCTCGACCGATCAGGACCTGGTCGTCAACTATTGGGACGTCACTGATCGGCGGCTCATCACCTCGTTCGGGGGGCCGGCGGACGGGATAAACGACTTGGCGTTGAGCCCGGACCGGATGACCGTCGCTGTCGCCAGCGAAGACGACTTCGTGCACACATGGACCCTGGATGCCGATGAGTGGATCAACCGGGCCTGCTTGCTCGCCGGCCGCAACATGACCGAGCAGGAGTGGGCGCTCTACGGGCGCGGCTCGTACGTGCGCCACTGCGATTTCCCCGGCACGGGGGAGCTCGCCGAATACGCCCTGGGCGATTTGCGGCTCTCCCCAGTGGCGTTCCCGCCCCCGCCGACCGCGGACACGGTGGCGGCGGAGCTGGCGCCGACGACCGTTGCACCGCCGACGCTGGCGACGACCACTTCGGCGACCTCCACGTCGACGACCTCCACCACCACATCGACCACCATTGGCGCAGGGACGCCATCATCGACCGCGGCTCCGGCGACCACGTTGCGCACGACCTCTCCGCCGACGACGGCTCCGCCCACGACGAGCCCGCCGACGACGGCTCCGCCCACGACGAGCCCGCCGACGACGACCTCCACACCACTGGTGACGCTCGATGTCGCCCTCATGGGCTCGGGCGAAGGACTCGTCACTGTTCAGCCGCCCGGCACCAACTGCACGTCGGAGTGTCTGTTCCAGTACCCGGCCGGAACGGAGGTCACCCTGACCGCGACGACCTTCGTCGGGTCGCTGTTCGCGAGCTTTCAGGGAGCCGGTTGCCCGATTGGCCCGAGCGCGTGTGTCGTGACGATGTCCGATGACGCAGTCGTGGTCCCGGTCTTTCAGCTTGGCGATCCGGTGAATGTCAGCCTCGACATCACACCTCCGGGGGCCGGGACCGTCGTCAGCGACCCGCCCGGACTGGACTGCGACGTTTTCTGTTCATTCGCCTACCCCACTCAAACGCTGCTCACTCTCACCGCGCTTGCCGGCCCCGACGTGAGCTTCACGGGATGGTCGGGGGCGCCGGGCTGCTCGGGCGGTGCCACCTGTGCCGTAACCTTGGTCACCGCCTTGGACGTGTTGGCCAACTTCGCGCCTGTCGCGCCGGCTGCTCCCACTGCCGGCAAGGCCTGGTCACTGTCCTAGCCGGTCGGGCCTTTGATCCGGCCGCCACAGAAGTAGGCGGCGGACAGACGATGTTGACGAGGGTCACGATCCGCCACAGCCACTCGGGGCCGCGGACCGGGTCCATCGGCGGGGTTGACAGACCACGCTGCGCCAGCGTGAGGAGGGTGGCCTGGACGATGGTGCCGGCGATGACCCGACGGCTACTTGACTCTGACAGTGGCGCTCAGCACGCTGTTGGCTATGTCGAACCGACGGTCATCGAGTACGACGTCGTCCACGGTGAGCGTGTAGTTGCCCCGGGCTGCGTCATTGACCTCGAAATACGCCCACCCGGAGCCGGAGGTGGTCGCCTCGACTTGGTGGGAGCTTCCGTCGGGGTAGGTCCAGGTCGCGGTCACGTCGGCGCCGCTTGCGGCGAAGGTCGACTCCTTTTCGACTTTGACGAAGGCCCTGATCTGGCGATCGCCTTTCGCCTTGAGGACGGTCAGATCGATGTCGGTGACCAGCGTGAGCAGCTCCCGGGGTG
>CAMYJM010000008.1 GCA_947258635.1 uncultured Acidimicrobiaceae bacterium | reverse complement strand
CCATTGGGGAGTTGAGCTCGACACCAAGCCACGCCGCGAAGACATCGAGCGGGCCCACGCCATGATCGACGCCGGGGCCGACGGGATCTTCGGGCACCACCCGCATCGGCTCCAGCCGCTCGACTTCTACGAGGGCCGGCCGATTGCATGGAGCCTCGGCAACTTCGTATGGCCCCGGCTCTCGACGGCGGGGGCGACTACTGCAGTAGCCCAGTTCATCGTTGAGCCGGACGGCTCGATCGACGCCTGCCTGATTCCAACGGTGATCGAAAGCCACGGTCACCCTGTGATCCAGGTCGACTACCAGGGATTGTGCAGCTGGGACTGAACGAAGCCGGGCAGCCATGCATGCATGGCTGCCCGAAATCGATCAGTATCGACTACGCCGGCCGAAGCTCAGGACGAGTCCTGGCCGCCCTTCTTACCGCCTCCATCGGCACCAGCCAGCTGGTGCTCGGCGCAGGAGCAATTGGGTACGGTGCACCCGACGGTCCGGCGGTGTTCCTTGCGGGGATGCCCACAGCCCACACACCGTTGCCTTCCGCCGTCGATAATCTTGGCGGAACCAGCTTTCAGCGGGAGCGCTCCTTGGCAATGTTCACCGTGAGGTCGCGGCCGTCGACGTTCTTGCCGTTGAGCGAGTTGATCGCCGCAGTGGCCTCTTCCGATGTTGCCATCTCGACGAAGCCGAAGCCGCGTGAGCGGCCGGTGTCACGGTCGGTGATGACCTGCGCCTTCTTGACCTCACCGTGCTGACCGAACAACGACTCGAGGTCGGCGGTCGTCGTGTTGAACGTGAGATTCCCCACGTAGATATTGCTGGACATTGTGTTGCTCCTTCAGAAGCGTCTAACCGTCGTCGGCCGACGCCCCGCCTGATCTGCGGGTTCTGGAGCCGACCAAAGGGCGGCGACGGGAACTGGCATGTCCTGCGGATGCTTCACCGGACGGATTGGAAAGGTGAAGCGGGCGTGTGCGCCTCGTGCGCACTTACAGAATCAACTGTAGCCGATTCGCTTCCGTACTAGTCGGTCTTCATCACAGGTCGGCGTGAAACCGCCGCGGTGGACGAGCACCACCAGGAGCCCTCACGGCCTGTTGTGCTTCTCGCGGCTCCGGCGAACGAGTGTCACAGCAGCGAGTCCGGCGGCGATAGCGAGTCGCCCTACCGCGATGCCAAGAGGCCATCTGGGGGAGTCGGTGCGGCCTGTTTCGGGCAGCGGTCCATGCTCGTCCCGCACGGGATCGTGGTCGCGGCTGGCGCCCAGCGCGTGCAGTTCACTCGTACCGGAGGGCCTCGCCGGGACGCAGCCGCAGCGCCCGGCGCAGGGGCGGACGCCGCGGCAATCGGTCACGAGACCCCGCCGCCGAGCACCGGCGGGCTGAAGGCATCGTCATCAGGCGTGTGTTGGTTAGGAGCCGAAAGCCGGGTCGCGACCGCTCAGAGCGAGGGCCTGATAAAGAGAGTCATTGCTAGTTGTTTCGACGGGCGGGGCAAAGAAGTCACCGCCGCCTCCCTGGACCGCCTGGTCCACGATGTGCTTGACCGTCTCTGCGATGTCGGGGTCGGTCGAGAAGCTATGGCCGGTCGAGCGAGCCAGATCCCAAGCATGGATGGTCAACTCCATCAGCGTGATGCCTGCGGCGTTCTGCGCAGGCATTTCACCCCTGCCGAACTGCACGGAGCCGTCCATGGCGCCGGGCTCGGACCATGCCGCCGCAGTGTCCGCGGCCATCGCGGCGAACTGGGCAACCCACTCGGGGGATGCAGAGAAGTCGGGCGCCTCCCCTTCCATGGCGGGTCCGCGGCGGGCGGCATTCGCCGAATACGGGAGAAAGCCGGTCAAGTGGTTGGCGAGCGCTCGCTGGTCGAATTCGCTGCAGGTGGTCGGGGCGTCGAAATCGACCTTGCCGATCTCGGCAACGAGATCGCTGGCTCGGGTGGCGGCACGGCCGATCAAATCCGGGAGGTTCATGATCAACTCCTCTGGTAGCGCTGCCCGCCGGTTTGCGGGCATCGGGTCGGACGCACCCGAATCTAGCGTCGAGGCGGCGACTACCCCAGGAGCAAGGTCGATGACGCCATACTGGTGCGGAGCTTCGAACAGGCGGTCGCGGCAGTCACGGCTGCCGGCCGCACAATGAAAGGACGCTTATGACCACGGAACGTTTTGAGCGGGGCCTCGCCGCCCGCAAAGCCGTCCTCGGTGAGGAGTACGTGGAGAAGTCGCTGGCAGAGGCCGACGAGTTCAATCAGGGCTTCCAGGAGCTGCTCACCGAATTCGCCTGGGGTAGCACCTGGGCCAACGACACGCTGACGTTCCGGGAACGGTCGATGGTCAACCTGGGGATGATCGCCGGTCTCAATCGCATGGAAGAGTTCGAGCTCCATTTCCGAGGGGCGATCCGCAACGGCCTCACCAGGCCGGAACTCGAAACGATTCTCCACCAGATTGCCATATATGCCGGGATGCCGGCCGGCGTATCGTGTTTCCGGGTGGCCAACAAGGTGTTTGCTGAGTTCGATGCCGGTCGTGGCTCATGAACGACGACGAATCCGCCGTCAAGGCGTCTCTGGAGAGTCTGTTGAGCAGCATCCAGCGTGCCGACATACCCACTTACCGTCAACTGGTCAGTGAGACTCTGACATGTTTCGAGCCGGAGACTCGGGGCAATCGTGTTGACGGCATCGGCTTTCACGTGTTCCTGACCGAGGGCCAAGAGATCCCGCAAAGATTCCATCTGGAACTGGTGGACCCGGTCATCCGGGTCTACGGGAACGCCGCCTACGCGTGCTACACGTTGCTGGTTTCCCGAGACGACGAAGGCATCGTCACGATCACGGCAATGAATGAGACCCGTGTCTTCGCCAAGGAACATGGCGACTGGAAGATGGTCCATTTCCACCGTTCCCGGCCCGACGCGGCGGGATAGGTGGCTCTACCCGAGACGATGCGAGCCGTTGTGCTCACCGGTCACGGCGGGCTCGACAAGCTCGAATACCGAGAAGACGTTGCCGTGCCGCAACCGGCACCCGGCGAAGTCCTCATCGAGGTCGCCGCCTGCGGAATGAACAACACGGACATCAACACGAGGACCGGCTGGTACTCGAAGTCGGTTACCGGGTCGACCGGTGAAGCGGTGGCCGACTCGGACGAGGATGGGTCATGGGGTGGGCGGCTGACGTTCCCGCGGATCCAAGGAGCCGATCCGGCCGGCCGCATTGTGGCAGTAGGCACCGGCGTGTCAGCGGAGCGAGTCGGCGAGCGTGTGCTAGTCGATGCGTGGGTGCGTGACCCCGGCGGTGATCTCACCAAGGCCGGCTATCTCGGTTCGGAACGGGATGGAGGCTACGCCGAGTATGTCGCCGTTCCGGCGGTGAACGCGCACCTCGTGACCGCGAACCTCAGCGACGTGGAGCTGGCCAGCTTCCCCTGCTCGTATGCGACCGCAGAGCACATGTTGCATCGAGCCGGCGTAGCGCCCGGCCAATGGGTGCTGGTCACCGGGGCCTCGGGTGGGGTCGGCGGGGGGCTGATCCAGCTCGCCAAGCGCCGGGGGGCCCGAGTGATCGCGATCGCGAGCGCCGCCAAGGTGGAGGTGGTGAAGTCGGTCGGCGCCGACGTCGTCATCGACCGGGGTGATGGGCACCTCGTCGCCGCCGTGCTCGATGCCACCGGGGGAGTCGACGTCTTTGCCGACGTCGTCGGCGGCGACTCGTTCGCACCGCTTCTCGAGACCGTGCGGCGAGGCGGCCACTACACGGTCGCCGGGGCCATCGGTGGGCCCATCGTCCCGCTCGATCTGCGCACTCTCTATCTCAACGACCTCACGATGCACGGAGCGACCGTGCTCCCGCCGCAAGTGTTCGCCAACCTGATCGGCTACATCGAGCGGGGCGAGATCGAGCCGATCGTCGCCGGGACCTTTCCTCTCTCCGAGATGCGGCGAGCGCTCGAGGCGCTCGCCGCCCGCCGGCACGTTGGATCCTTCGTCATCGACGTGCGGCAGTAGGACGCATCTCGGGTCAACCCCGGTGTCGGGGACACAGCGCATCGGTTACGTTGGGGGTGTTGGGGAAAGCGTCGGCAGGTCCTCGTCGCGGCCGCGGCGAGAGGCCGCCGGGGTTGCGCCTGGAGTGACCAGAGGAGATGACGATGAGTCGTGAACGTCGCCGGAGCCCTTGGGCAGGCTGGTTCGTTGGTGTGATGACGGGGCTGCTGCTCGCATCGGCAGTTCCGGTGATCGCCGGCATAGGGGAGCCGGTCCTCCAGGGGACCGTGAACGTCGTGAACAAGCGCACGACGTTGACTGGCAGCGACGGCCGTGACGCCATGCTGCTCGTCACCAACAAGGCGCCCAACGGCACCGGGATCGAGGTTCGTGTGGAGGACGGCCGGCCGCCGTTCGTGGTCAACTCAACGGCGCGGGTCAGGAGGTTGAACGCCGATCGTCTGGACGGCAGAAGCAGCGCCGCCTTCATGCTGAAAGCCAGGTATGACAAGAACCGGAATCGAGTCGTCGACAACGCGGAAAGGCTCGACGGCCTCGACTCAACGTCGTTTGTCACCAAGGTCGGGGCGTGGAGCTGTCCGGGCAACGCCTGGGCGGCCGCATCTTCCTCGGTCGACTTCAGAACATCGGGGCCGCTCATATCGGTCGGGCCCGGGTCGCTGAGCGCCTTCTTCCGCTGCCCGGTGGGGCTTCCGCACGGGGTTCAAGTCACCTCGGTGACGTTCGCCGTACAAGACTCCAGTCCCAGCGCCGGGGTCGAGTGCGCATTGTTCCGCACCGGGCTGCTGACCGGCATCGGAACGACCAACAACCTGGTGTCCAACGTGATCACGGCGGGCGCGCCAGGCGCCACGGCTCTTTCGACCGACCAAGTCGTGCAAGGCCGCATCGACAACTCCGAGTATGCCTACTACGCCGGATGCACCGTTGTCGCCGACGGCTGGGACACCGGGATCTACGGCGTCACCGTCTCGTACGGGGAACCGCCGCCGGTTCCCTGATGGCAGGTCAACTCTGTCGCCGGTGTCGCATGCCTTGGGATCCCTAGCGAACCTCGCCGTCGATGTCGCGGCGCCGGCGGGCGACGAAGTCGTCGAGCTCGGCCAGCGCCGCGTCTTCGATCGGCGGACGTTCATATTCGGCCAGTATCTGTTTGGCCCGCTCCCGAGCGCGCTTCGCCGTGTCCCAGCTCCCGGCCGCCGTCCACTGCTCGTAATTGGTGAAGTCCATCAGCTCCGGCATCGAGAATGCCTCGCGGAATTGCTCCAAGGTGAACGGGTCGCCGAGGTAGTGGCCCCCGGGGCCGACGCGGCGCACGGCCTGGAGTGCCTCGTCGAACCGGTCGAAAGAGACTCCCGAGGCGAACCGGGCGATCAGCGTGTTCTGTTCGGCGTCGACCACGAATTTCCCGTAACAATTCGTCAACCCGCTCTCATCCCATCCGCCGGTGTGCAGCATGAGATTGGCTCCGGCCGCTATCCCGCCCATCATCGATGTCGCCGACTCATACCCTGATTGGGCGTCGAAAGACTTGGCCGAGGCCTGGGCGCCCGTCGTGCGCCAGGGGAGGCGGTACCGCCGGGCAAGCTGGCCAACGATTGCATTGATGAGGGTTACTTCCGGAGTACCGGCCATGGGCGATCCCGTCCGCATGGAAACCGAGACCGTGAACTGCCCGTAGATGGTCCTGGCGCCGGGATGGACGAGCTGGGCGTAGCTGATGGCGGCCAACGTCTCGGCATTGAGCTGGGCGACCGTGGCGGCAACGTCGGCGGGCGTGTTGGCGGCGCCGAGCACGAAGGGAGAGAGGAGAACGCCCTGGCCGGCTGTGGCAAACGCCCGTAGGCCCTCGAGCATCGTTTGGTCCCACACCAGTGGGCTGTTTCCCGAGCAATGTCCGAATACCACGACGCTGTCTCGCATGAGGTCGTCGCCGTAGACGATGCGCGCCATCTCCACCGAGTCCTCGGCCTTCTCGCGGCTGGTCGTCAGGCCGAAGTGCGGCAGGTCGGTGTAGACGAGGTGTGCGTAGTTGACGTTCAGATGGCGATGGTGCACGGCCACATCCATCGGTTCACACACGAAGCCGCTGCCCAGCTGGTGGGCACCCAGGGAATGGGTGAGCTTGGCGAGATTGTCGAGGTCGGCTGCGGTCGACCAGCGTCGCACCCCCTCCAGGTCGCGCACGAACGGGGCGCCCTGCATTGGGGAGAAGACCGTCCAGTCGCCGCCCATCGTGAAGGCGGTGTCGGGTCCCCGTCCGGTAACGGGGAACTCTGCCGGGGCCAGGGCGATGAGCTCCATGAGAAGCTCGCGATCGATACGAACGAGATGCCCTTCGACTGTGGCGCCGGCCCGGCGCCAATGCTGTAGTGCGACATCGTCACGGAACTCGATACCGACCTCTTCGAGGATGTCCATCGACGCGTCGTGGACCCGTTGCAGCTCGTCTTCGGTCAGCAGGTCCAGTGGCGGGATGCGGCGCCAGGTGGCGCCGAGGCGATCCGGCCGCCTGCGCCGGGCGGCCAACCGGGCTTGGCGACCTCTACGCACGGGGCGTTCCGGCGGCTTCGACACGCTGGCTCCTCCGTTGGCGGCTTCACATTGTGGCAACTCGACGCGGGCGGTGTCGAGGGAGCATCGGCGCACCGCCATGAGGGCGAACCCGGTCGGCGCGACGTGCGGACTTCTGCGAATCGGATCATTCGGGGGCCGTGCCGGATGCATCGCTATAGGGCTCCCCGTCCACCCCGCGGCGGATGCGCTCGAGAGCGCCGGCGTACTCCTCAGCGCGTTCCTGCGCCGAGAGGCGTTTCTCAGCAGCGTCGAGTCGGAGCCCGGTTGTTGCCATCTCGGGCAGCCCGGCCGCGGCCATCGCACGCAGCCGCGACGCCACTGCCGTTTTGCGTCGTGATTGGTGGGGCTGCCAATCCTCGAGGGTCTCATCGATCGGCAGTTCATCGTGGGTCAGCACGAGCGCCCCGTCGGCTACGGCCGCGGCGAGCAGCTCGGCGCCGGCGGCGGTGCGAGCGACGATCCCGTTGAATCCGCCGTCTTCACCTACCGGGACGCCTCCCGGCCAGCAATCGAGCGCCACCAGATCGGCGACCTCTCCCATTCCGTCCGGGCACACCTTGCACCGCCATTGCAGATCCCACGTGCCCTCATCCGCCCACATCGCCAGGTATGTCGTGGCGAATTCCCGTCCGTCGTCGGTGACGACCCGGATCGGGCCGGGGTTGCCGTGCCCGCGATGCTGGAGGGCGGCGACATCGGCTCGATGCACACCGAACTCGTCGAGCAGGCGCCAGTTCTTCGTCATCCGCGACGCGCCACCGCACGCCATCACCAGCAGGTAGCGGACCACGTCGCCGGTATCGGGACGGGCCGCGATCAAGTTGCGGACCGCGGCCGCATCGCACGGCTTGGCGACCACCGCCAGGGGCAGCCCCTGCTCGATCAGCTCCATTAGTGGAGTCAGCGCGGCGGCCGGTCCATAGCGGGAGCCGGACCCGGTCATGATGTCATCGGGCGTCATGCTCACATGCGCACCCCAATACAGCGGGTCGTCCGCTTTGGGTGCGACGTGGAGCACCCGTTCGACCCGGCGGGTTTCGAGCACGTAGCGGCCGAGGCCGGAGAGCACCCCGCCCGTGGCGGCGCGAAAGCGAACCGCAGGCTCGGCGGAGTATCCGCGGGCGAGGCGCAACACTGGACCCCACATCGGGTCGACGGGAGCATCGGTTGGGCCCAGCTCGACACGGAGCCCGGGGCACACCTCGTTGATCAGGGACAGCGCCTCGTCGGGGAGTGGTGCCCGCTCAACCGGTCGTTCTCCGCCCGTGTCGGTCATTCGGATCTCGATCGAAGTCGGCGCGATCGACTTACACAGGCCACAGCCGATGCACAGTCCCGACGAGACGATCTCGGCCAGCGGAATCAACCTGGGCACCTGTCTTCGGTTCCTCGTACGCCCGGGAAAGGGTATTCCCATCCAGAGAGCACGCCAACGTGGCGTCAACTCGGCGGCTGCAGTTCTGTGAGCGACACGATTGGGTCCTCGATCGGCACCGACCAACCTGAGGCGATGGTGGCGGACGTCCTCCTCCACCGTGACTATGGGATACCGGTTGTGCTCACTCGAGATCAGGTCCGACGTTGCGGAGGATTCAGCCGGAGTCCGGGCGGTCGGCGCCGTGCTTGGCGAGCCGCCCGTATCGCTAAACGACCTCGCTTATCTCGAACAGGTGCCCGTCGGGGTCACGAAAGAAGCACCGGATCTCGCCGCCCCAGTCGTGGGGAGGCGTCAGGAAGACGGCGCCGCGGGTGGCCAGGTCGGCGTACGCCTGATGGCAATCGGGAACTCTGATGGTGAATGCGTGGTCGACGCTCGTCGGATTCATCGGGGCGGCGAAGGTCACATCGGGCTTGTCGGCAGTCGGGGCGCCGCCGGTGACCAGCAACAGCCAGCTTCCGTTGAAGTCGAACACGGCCGAGGTGCCCCCGTACTCGCGGTAGAGGCCGGCGCCGAGCACATCGCGGTACCAGTTTCGCGACGCGGCGATATCTGCCACCACCAGGATGTGCGTCAGAGCCATGTCGGGCGTCGGGAACTCGCCCATCGCGCGGCCTCCCTAGTTCTCCTCGACCAACCAGTATGGCCCGCGCCCGGTTCCAATGAGCCAGACTCCGTCTTTGTCGATAGGCTCCGTGTTGCGCGCCGGACGCAGGAGGGCTCATATGCACTTGACCAGCAACGACTTCGCCGACGGGGATTATCTCGGGGCAGCGCACATCTTGTCGGCCGACTTCGGGTTCGGCTGTGCCGGCGGCAATCAATCGCCGCACCTGGCGTGGTCGGACGCACCGGAGGGCACCGAGAGCTTTGCAGTCACTTGCTACGATCCGGACGCACCGACCGGTTCCGGGTTCTGGCACTGGGTCGTCGTGAACATCCCGAGCGATGTCACCGAGCTGGCTGCCGGGGCCGGAAGCGCCGGTGGCTCGCTGCCCGAAGGGGCGCTCCAGACCCGCACCGACTTCGGGCAGCCCGGCTACGGGGGCCCGTGCCCGCCGCAGGGCGATCACCCGCACCGCTACCTCTTCACCGTCCATGCGGTCGGAGGCTCGCTGCCGGTTGCCGAGGACACCTCGGCGGCGGTCATCGGATTCCAGCTGCACTTCAATACGCTCGCCACAGCCACCCTCATGGGGCTCTATAAGCACTGAAAGCGGGGCCTATGACAGCGCAGCGCCCGATGCGGATGTTCCCGCTCAGCACGGTGCTGTTTCCCCGCGGGGCGCTGCCGCTGCACATATTCGAGCCGCGGTATCTGGCCATGGTGGGGCAGGCGCTCGACGGCGACGGCAGCTTTGGGGTCGTGCTCATCGAGCGCGGCTCGGAGGTGGGCGGCGGTGATGTGCGCTTCGAGGTTGGGACGTCAGCGCAAATCGTCAACGCCGGGTTCATCGACGACCAGCGGATGGCCGTGATGGCGGTGGGGGAGAAGCGGATCCGCGTCGAAGAGTGGCTCGGCGATGATCCCTATCCGCGAGCCGTGGTGTCCGAATACCCGCAGCGTGAGTCGTCGGCCGATCTGACGGGGCCGGTCGCGGCGGCACTGCGGTCCTGGCAGAAGCTCGTGGCCCTGGCGTCCGAGCTCGGCGCCGATGTCGGCGCCGCAGAACTCGAGCTCCCGGACGATGGCCCGGCTGCTATCTGGACGCTGTGTGCGCTCGCTCCCCTCGAACAGATCGACCGTCAGCGCCTCCTCGAGATCGACGATCCCGCCCAGCGCGTCGAACGGCTCCGCATCGGGCTCGATGAGCGGTCGCTGGTGCTCGAAGCCCGGCTCGCCGGGGATATCTAGCGGCCGCGGTTGCGAACGAGTTGGAAGCCGACCGATAACATGGGCCGATGCCTTCACTCGTCGAACTCATACGCGAATCGGTGATCGGCGAGGACGAGCTCGTTGACGGGCCCTTCGGGCCGCGCCGGGTCGTCTACGCCGACTATACCGCTTCGGGACGGGCCCTCACCTTCATCGAGGACTTCATACGGGCCGCCGTCCTGCCGCTGTATGCCAACACGCACACCGAGTCGTCCGGGACCGGTTTGCAGACAACCCGGTTTCGGGAAGAAGCTCGTCAGATCATCAAGGATTGCTGCAACGCCGGAGACGATTACGCGCTGATCTTCGCCGGCTCCGGGTCAACCGGAGCCATTGCATGTCTCGTCAGCGTGCTCAACCTGCGGATTCCCGCTGAGCTCGACGCCCGCTACGGGCTGTCGGAACGAATCCCCGCCGCCGAGCGGCCTGTTGTCTTCGTCGGGCCTTTCGAGCATCACTCCAATGAGCTGCCCTGGCGGGAGTCGATCGCCGACGTCGTGACGATCCCCGAAGACGCCGACGGCCACATCGATCTCGGGATCCTCACCAAGGAGCTCGAGAAGTATGCCGACAGGCCCCTGCGCATCGGGAGCTTCTCCGCGGCCTCGAACGTCACCGGAATCATCTCCAGTACGCACACGATCAGCCGGCTTCTGCACGAGCACGGCGCCCTCAGCTTCTGGGACTTCGCCGCCGCCGCCCCCTACGTCGATATCGACATGGCCTCCAGCGACGACCCGCTCGCCTACAAGGACGCCGTCTTCATCTCGCCCCACAAGCTCATCGGGGGACCGGGCACCCCGGGGGTGCTCCTCGCCCGCCGCGAGCTGTTCCAGAACTCGGTACCGGCGGTGCCGGGAGGCGGCACGGTGGCCTTCGTGAACCCCGACGAGCACAGGTACTACTCCGACATCGAGCATCGCGAGGAGGGCGGCACCCCGGCAATCGTCGAGTCGATCCGGGCGGGCCTGGTGTTCAAGCTGAAGGAGGCAGTCGGCACGGAGACGATCCGCCGCCTCGAGGAGGACTTCATCGGCCGGGCCATCCATACCTGGTCGCAACATCCGAACCTCGAAGTGCTGGGCAACCCTGAAGCGGATCGCCTGTCGATCGTGTCTTTCACGGTGCGGCACGAGGGCCGCTATCTCCACCACAATTTCGTCGTGGCACTCCTCAACGACCTCTTCGGCATTCAAGCGCGGGGTGGCTGTAGCTGTGCCGGGCCGTACGGCCACATCCTCCTCGGCATCGACATCGAAACCTCCCGGGAGTTCGAACAGGAGATCTCGGGTGGATGCGAGGGGATCAAGCCCGGATGGGTGCGGGTCAACTTCAACTACTTCATCTCCGAGGAGGTGTTCAACTACATCCTCGAAGCGGTGCGCCTGGTGGCCGCCGAAGGGTGGAAGCTCCTTCCGCAATACCGGTTCGAGACGGACAGCGGCCTGTGGCGTCACATCGGCGGAACCGCCCGGCCTCCGCTGAGCTTGCGCAATGTCGAGTTTGACGGCGCCGGCGTGACGTACCCCGATCGGCGGCGCACCGCTCCTGACACCGGCCTGATCGATCACCTGGCCGCGGCACGCAGTTTGCTCGACAGCCTCGGATCGTCGACGTTTCAGCCTCACGACCTCGATTGGGCGACGGAGCACTTCGAGAGCCTGCGCTGGTTCACCATGCCCGAGGAGATCGCCGCCGGTTGAGGTGGCGCGCCGTCAATCCTCCGCCGGCACGGCTCCCGGTTTCTAAGCTGCCGGGGGACGCGAAGGAGACCTATGCCCCAGAACCCCGAAGTGGACGCGTGGTTCAACGAATACGACCATCCGGCGAAGGAAGCGATGCTACGGGTGCGCACGATCATTCTCGAAGATGACCGGATGACCGAGACGATCAAGTGGAAGTCCCCGACGTTCATGTTCGCGGGCAACATGGCGAGCTTCAACCCGCGCACGAAGGCCCATGTCAGCCTCATGTTTCACACCGGAGCTGCCATACCCGGAGACCACCCGCGTCTGGAAGGCGGCGGAGCAACGGCCCGCTACATGAAGTTCGCCGATCTGGCGGAAGTCGAAGCGGCGGCCGGTGACATCCGCGCCGTCGTCGCCGCCTGGTGTGCTCGGAAGGAATAGCGAGGGTGCGACGATGAAGATTGCCGGGGTTGACACCTTCGTGGTGGGGAACCCGCCGCCGGGTTTCGGCGGGCGCTACTTCGTGTTCGTCAAGCTCACGACGGACGACGGGATCGTCGGCTACGGCGAAGCCTACGCAGCCACGTTCAGCCCTCATCTGGTGGCAGACATGCTCGGCGACGTGGCGGAGCACCACCTCGTGGGACGCGATCCCTTTCACATCGAGCGCTTCTGGCGCACCGCCTACGGGCGGGGGTTCACGTTGCGTCCCGACGTCACCCTCCAGGGAGTGATGAGCGCGCTCGAGATGGCATGCTGGGACATCATCGGCAAGGCCGTCGAAAAGCCGGTCTACGAGTTGCTGGGCGGCCGGGTCCACGAGGCGCTGCGCAGCTACACGTATCTGTATCCGAAACCCGACGATGCCACCGACGTCTATGTCGATCCGGAGCTGGCAGCGGTGCGGGCGGCCGAGGAGGTGGGGCGCGGGTTCACCGCGGTGAAGTTCGACCCCACCGGGCCCTACAGCTCGATGGGCGGTCATCAGCCGTCGCTGGCGCGCCTCCGTCTCTCTGTACGCTTCATGGAGGCCGTTCGGGAAGCCGTCGGCACCCGTGCCGACCTTCTCTTCGGCACGCATGGCCAATTCACATCCGCCGGCGCGCTCCGCCTGGCCCGGCACATTGAGCCTCACGACCCTTTGTGGTTCGAGGAGCCGGTCCCTCCCGACAACGTTGCCGAGATGGCGAAGGTGGCCCGGCAGACGTCGATTCCGATCGCAGCCGGCGAGCGGCTCACCACGAAGGCCGAATTCACCCGACTGCTCGAAGCCAAAGCCGTCTCCATCCTGCAGCTCAACCTGGCGCGGGCGGGCGGAATCCTCGAAGGCAAGAAGATTGCTTCGATCGCCGAGGCTTTCGGTGCCCAGATCGCACCACACCTGTACAACGGCCCGATCGGGGGGGCCGCCAACGTCCAGCTGGCCGCCTGCTCACCGAACTTCCTCATTCTGGAGGGAATCCAGGACTGGTCGGGGTTTCATGCCGACTTGCTCGTGGAACCGATGCGCTGGGAGAACGGGTATGTCGTGCCCCCGACGAAGCCGGGGCTCGGAGTCGTGCTCAATGAGGAGGTCGCCCGCGCCCACCCATACACCGGAGACGGATTGCACCTCTCGATGGCCGACGAGCCAATCGACGTGGCCGATCGGGATATCTGGCGCCCCGAGCCGTAGGCGCCCGCCCGGTCAGCCTCGCGGCGGAGGCGGCGTCCGGCCCCTGGTCAAGAAGGTGATCACTGCGACGAAGAGCGCCGATCCGGCGACGGTCCACATCAGGGGGAAGGTGGTGTCGCCAATCGTGATGTTCAGCGGATCCGAAACCTCAAAGACGTTGGACAGTCCCCGTCCCAGCAGTGCGCCGATGAAGCCGGTCGCGATGTTGATGAGACAGCCGTTGCCGCGGCGTCCCGCAATGGCGGCGCCAATCGACCCGAGAATCGCGGCGACGAGCAGGAGCAGCAGGAACGAAAGCATCTTGTGATCCTAACCTCAGCCTGTGAGGTCGACCGTGGCCCCGCGCTCCGCTTTGCGTCGGGTGATGGCCTGGTACAGCAGCAGGAACGGATACGTGGCCACCGCCGGAGCGGCCAACCAGAGCGGTCGGGTGAGCCACCACTCGGCCGTTGGCTCATCCGGGGGGAGATAGTCGAACCCGAGGAAGATGGCCGCAACCGCAATGGCCATCCCCGTGGTGTGCAAGAGATAGAGCGGCAGGGAGTTGTCGTTCACCCACCGGAAGGTCCTCTGCCAGGTCGGACTGGTGTCGAGGCGGTGGGACACCCAGTCCTTGGCGAGCAGCACCAGCCCGATCTGGAGCATGATCAGCGCCACGATTGCCAGCGTTGGTGGCCCCATGTTCGAAAAGCGCTCTCCGGGCACGCCGACGACCGAGCGGGGGTAGAAGCCCATGTTCGTCAGGGCCACCATCGAAAAGAAACCGCCCCAGAAGAACATCCAGGCCACACGACGGGGGGCGGCGGCGAACCTGTCGTAGAAGAAGCCGAGCTGGTGGGCCAGGCCCCATATCACCAGGAAGTTGACCCACGCCGCCCAGCCCTGCTGATGGGAGAAGCGCAGGACGTCGAGCACGGCGGCCAGCCCCAGCAGCCAAACCACCACGAGTTCTCCCCAGCGCCAGTGGGCGCGGATTGCCAGCGGGGCGATACCGACCAGCACGAGATACACGACGAGAAACCACAGCGGCGACAGGATCAGGATCACCGCCGGCCAGGTCCACGGTGGATCGATTGTCGTTCGCAGGATGAACCCGATGCCGATCCAGATGGACACGAGGCCGAGCGCCGGTGTCAGCAGCCGCTTGATGCGTCGCTTGAGAAAGCGGCGCGAGGTGCCCTTCGTGTAGTCGTCGAAGGCCAAGCGGTGAGTGAAGCCGCCTACGAAGAAGAAGACCGGCATGATCTGCAGCACCCAGGTTATGGCCCACATTCCTCGAGTGAAGCCGATCGGGTTCGTCGGCGATACCGTCGTGTCGTTGATCACGAGAATGGTGAACACCCAGTGCCAGATGACGACAATCACCAGTGAGAACGCCCGGAGGAAGTCGACGTAACTGTCGCGTGTCTTCGGAACCGAGGTGGCGCCGGCGTTGGCCATGAGAGGACGGTAGTGACTAGATCGGTCGGCGACGAGGATGCCGCCGGATCGCGCTCGAATCCACGGCTATTCTCGCGCCATGGATACGCGCCCGCTGATAGGCATAACCACGACTGATCGCGACGAAGCCCTCGCCATGTCGGATTGGTACGACGCGGTGTATTCCGTGCCGGCCCCCTACGGGTCACCGGGGGCGCCGACGTCGCCGCGGAGCTCTACGGAGGTGACCCCAGTCACCCGAGGCAGGAGAAGCCGCGGGTAGACCGCGATAGCACGGAGCTGGCTCTGGCCAAGCATCTCATCTCCGGGTCGGTTCCGACACTCTTCGTGTGCCGAGGCATCCAGGTGCTCAACGTGGCGATGGGCGGGACGATCAACCAGCATCTTGCCGACTCACTCGATGAGGATATCCACCGCCGCGAGGGCGAGGGTTGGATCTACCACGAGATAGAGATGAAGTCCGGTTCGCTGGTGGCCAAAGCGATGGGTGCCGACCGGGCGCAAGGGGCGACCGGCCATCATCAGGCGATCGACCGGCTGGCCCCGGGCCTCGAACCCGTGGGCTGGGCGGCGGACGGGACCATCGAGGCTGTGGAACTCGCCGGGCCCACCTGGTTGGTGGGAGTGCAATGGCATCCCGAGGTGAATGCCCATGAAGACGCTGCGCAACAGGGTCTCTTCGAGGGACTGGTTGCAGCCGCCCGCGAGGCGCGTCGCGGCTGAGGCCTACGTGTTGGCGATGACCGTGTCGGCGATGTCTTTGTAGGCGGTGGACAGCTCTCCACCAAAGAACCGGATGGCCAACAGCGCCACCATTGCGATCAGAGCTATGAGCAACGAGTACTCAACGAGGCTGGCGCCGACCTCCCCGGCGAAGACCGACCGAAAGCGTACGTGGATTCTCTGGATGTATCTCATCTCGTCCCGACTGCGAGGAGGGGCTGCTTACTGCCACGCTGAGTGGCCCTTCCAACGGTACAGTCGTATCGGTACGACGTCTACGGGTCGGGAGACCCATTTCATTCGCAGAGAAACTCCTTTGTGAATAAGAGATCCTGCCGATAACCCAGATGGACGGTTCTCCCCTCAGGGGTCGTTGAGACTATGACTACCGAGAGTAGCGGTGACGTATCTGCATCTGGTGCGGCGTCGGGGACGGCCGGCCGGGAGACGCCGCACGCGACGGAAAGGGAGCGTTCGACCGTGGAAATCACACCGCAGGACGTTCAGCAGAAGCAGTTTGACCTCGTCAAACGAGGCTTCGATCCGCAGCAAGTCGGGATGTTCCTCGACCAAGTGGCGGCAACCCTGGCCAAGCGAGACCACTCCATTCACGATGCACGCGCCGAGATCGAGGCATTGAGCCAGGGAACATCCGACGCCGAGCAGAACCAGGAGGCGTTTCGTCTCACGATGACCGTCGCCACGCAGACGATGGAAGAGATGTTGCGCAAGGCTGAAGAGCGAGCCGCCCGGATCGAAGAAGAGGCCAGGACCTCAGCAGAGTTCGTCGTCGAGCGGGCCAAACTCGATGCCGAAGACCAGGTGACATCGGTCAAGCGGGAACTGGAGAGCCTCCGCGCGGAAAGGACCCGTCTCGAATCGCAGATGGCCGAACTGCGCGGACCCGGGCAGTCCGAGTCGAGCCGCGATCCGGGCCCGTCAGATCCGCAGGGCGGCGGGCGCCGCCCTCTCGAGTTGGTGGTGGACCGCGCCCAATAGCCGGGCGCCGCCGACGATTCGCCCCTCGCCGCGAAAGTGGGCGACCTCAGGGGTTGACGCCGACTCGAAGATGCTTGTCGAGAAGATCCCATATCTCGGGGTGAGCCAATTCGTCGCGCATCGACATCAGTGTCCGCAGGAACGAAGGCACGGCGGCCTTGACCGAAAGCGGGTTGGGGCGGGCCGCGGCGAGGACTCGGGGACCGGGACGCAAAACGATGACATCGGTCTCGGGCCACTCATGTTCAACGAGCGCGAGCTCGCCATCGAGAGCGGCGCGTCCGGCGTTGTCGAAAATGCTGTCGATGAGACGGGGCGCCGTCGGGGACTCCTCGGCGGCAAGCGGCGCGATGACGATCAGGAGGTCCAGCGGGTTGGGGTTGGCCAGTACCAGGTCGGCGCTGGTCCCGGAGGCGATGCCGCCGTCGGCGTACCACCGGCCCTGGATCTTGACCGGCTGGAATATGAAGGGGACGGCAGCCGACGCGGCGACGGCAGCTTTGAGCGGCGCCGGCGGCGCCGCCTCCGTGCCGAAGGGGACCCTGGCGCGTAGCTCCAAGTCAAAGCCGACGATCACGGTGGGCCGGTCGGGCCACATGTCGGCCAGCGGGCCCAGCGTCTCGGCGACCCACTCTGCGATTCCTGCCGTCGTGTTCAGCGCCGGGCTCCCCAGCGTCAATTCGAGGTTGGGGTGTCTGAGTCCGGGAATGAGCCCGCGCCGGACCCACCGGGCGAGTCCCGTCGGGCTGGTGCGGCGATATACGTAACTACTGAGCCGCGCGGCGACTTCGGTCCGGTTGTGAGCATCGCCGACGAGCGTTTCGATATCGAGACGGCCGCCGCGAATCATCGCGGCCGCAAAGGCGCCCGACGAGGTTCCCACGATGACTTCGGCATCGTTGGGATCCCAATTCGTAGCGGCCCGAAGCGCCAGCAACGTTCCGAAGTGGAATGCTGCTCCGGTGATCCCACCGCCGCCCAGAACCAGTCCGACCCTGCTCACAAACGGTGAGCCTACGTCGTTGGGGAGGTGATGTCAGCGTTCTCGGCGCGAGAGGGGCTCTACAGTGCCTCCATGCTGAGCACGAGGCACGCCACTTTGGACGACACCACGGCGCTCGGCGAGCTGCTCGCCCGCTGCGCAGTAGTGGACGGCCACGCCCCGCTGAGCGAGTTCAAGGCGTTGCGCGTTCCGGTCGCCAACGGCGCCAGGTCCATCGTTGCCGAGGACGCTGCCGGGGATGTCGTCGGAGTCGTCGTCGCCGCCTGGCATCCCACGGACATTGGTGAGACGGATGGATACTGGGCCGCCGAGATGGCGCTCGATCCTGCGCGACGGTCCGAGGCCGCCTACCTGGCGCTTCTCGGCGCGATTGAAGCCGATCTGGGTCGGACTCCAGCGCTCTGGACGTTTGCCGCCGAGCAGTCCGCGGTGGCCCGGCACCGTGGCCTGACGAAGTCGCGGACTCTCGTCGAGATGCGGCGTCCGCTCCCGGCACCTGCCCCCCAGCTTCCCGAAGAGCTCCGGGTCCGGTCATTCGTTGCCGGCGCCGACGAGAAGGCGTGGCTCGCACTGAATAGCCTGGTATTCGCCCACCACCCGGAGGCCGGTTCGATCGACGCTGCCGACCTCGCCCTGCGGATGGCGCAGCCCTGGTTTGATGCGGCCGGGCTGCTCATGTTGTTCGACGGCGCCTCCCCGGTGGGCTACTGCTGGACCAAGAGTCACCCCGGTTCGGTCGGCGAGATCTACATGATTGGTCTCGTTGCCAGCCACCGGGGGAGAGGGCTGGCGCGGTCACTCACCCTGGTGGGGCTCGAGTATCTCGCCGGGCAAGGGGCGAAGATCGGGATGCTCTACGCCGAGGCTTCCAATACCGTGGCGACCGGCCTCTACGAATCGCTGGAATTCGAGATCGTCCGCCGAATCACGCTGTACCAATCTGAGAAGGTCGGGGCGTAGCGGCTTCGTGACGGCCCTGCTATCCGAAGCGCTGACCGCACGTGCGGCACTCGTCGTCGGACTCCGCGGTGGCGCTGCGGCACCACGGACAGGGTAGATCGAGTGCGTCGGCGAACTGGGGGTGAGAATTGCCGGGCGCCGTATTCCGCCCTCGACCGGGCCCACGCTTCGAGGCGCCGACCACACCGGCGACGAGGACAGCTCCGGCAACGATGCTTTCGATCATCTGACGTTCCTTCTTCAACCGGCTCTCCGAAGAGGCTAGGCCAAACAGGCTGAGATTTCGCGTCTTTCCGGGACCGGGGAAGCCCTTGTCGAAAGCGGCCGGCTGCGTCCGGACCAGGATCCCCCCCGGCTAGTTCGCCGTCTGGCTGCTGGTGACGGCTCGCTCCAACTCGGCGATCAGGTACTCGTACGCGTAACGGTCACGACGTAACGTCGACTCAGCCTCGTAAACGAGCATCATCGCCGAGTGGTAGACGATCCACCGATCGAGCTGAATCGGGTCGATGGAGCGGCCATACCCGGCGCCGAACGCAGCCGCCGCGTCCGGGCCGGCCTTCAGATTCATCAGCCACAGCGACTTCGTCAGGTCCCACTCCGGAGGCGCCAGCGTGGCCCATTCCCAGTTGATGAGTGTCACCGCTCCCTCGTCGTCGACGAGGAAGTTCTCGGGGACCGTGTTCGTGTGCGCAACCCGCGGCTCGGATGCGAAGGGTGGCCTGACTGCCCGGGCCCGCTCCAACAGGTCTGGGCGGTATCCGATCTTGGCCCGATAGCGCTCCAGACGACGGAAGGTGGACATGAAGTCGACGCTCACCCACTCCTGGTCGATTCCGCGAGAGAGATTGGAGAGGGCGGTGGGTGATGTCTCATGAACCGCCCGCAGGATGGTGCCGGCGCGCCGGGCCGTGCGGGCGTTCTCCGGCAGTGCGCCGATGTTCCACCGGCCGGAATCCTCGAAGAGAGTCCAGTGCCCAGTGTCGGCCTCAACGCCCCGATCGATGATCACGGGCAGGCCGTCGATGCCGGCCAGCGCCTCCAGTGAATGCGATTCGCGGCGCTCCCGAGCCGGTGTGCCATAGAGCTTCAGGATCCGAGTGCCGGAAGCAGACCAGACGCGAAAGACCCGATCAGTCCCCATGAGCCGCTCGGCACCGGTGAGCTCCTGAATTCGGCCACCAACCGACATCCGTTCCGCCAGCTCTATGGCGTCGACCACTCCGCTACCTCAATCTCTGATCATTGCGACGGCGCCCATTCTCTCACGGCTCCGGCCGATTCGCGAGTTCTCTCCGGACGGCAGTGTGCCATCGCCCGCTACGGGGAGCGGTAACCTTGCTGCTTCCCGCAACGGAGGATCGGTGGCTGTACATCTCACCTTGCCGGACGGTTCGGTCCAGGAGCACCCGGATGGTGTGACCGGAGCCGATGTCGCCGCCGGTATCGGCTCTCGCCTTGCCAAGGCCGCAGTGGCCGTCAAAGTCGACGGCGAGACGCAAGACTTGAGCCGGCCGATAGGCGCCGATGGCGCCATCGAGATCATCACGGAGCAGACCGAAGCCGGTCGCCATGTGATGCGGCACTCGGCGGCCCACGTGCTGGCGCAGGCGGTTCTCGATCTCTTCCCTGGGGCGAAGTTCGCAATCGGCCCTCCGATCGAGGATGGGTTCTACTACGACTTCGATGTCGCCGAGCCGTTCACCCCCGAAGACCTGGAGAAGATCGAAGCCCGCATGGTCGAGATCATCGCCGCCGACCAACCGTTTGTGCGCGAAGTGATCACCGCCGATGCCGCCGGGGCGTTGTTCGCCGACCAGCCGTACAAGCTCGAGATCATCACAGGAGTCGACGAAGCCGAAGGCGTCGGCGGCACGGAGGTCTCGGTGTATCGCAACCTCGAGTTCGTGGACCTGTGCCGCGGGCCCCATCTGCCTTCGACCGGCCGGCTGGTCGCCGTGAAGCTCCTCCGCTCGGCGGGCGCCTACTGGCGCGGTGATGAGAACCAACCGCAGCTCCAGCGGATATACGGCACGGCGTGGGAGTCCAACAAGGAGCTCGAGGCGTATCTCAACCGGCGCGAGGAGGCCGCCAAGCGCGACCACCGCAAGCTCGGGCGCGAGCTCGACCTCTACTCGTTCCCCCCCGAGCTCGGAGCCGGACTGGCGGTGTGGCACCCGAACGGCGGCATGTTGCGCAAGGTGGTCGAGGATTACAGCCGCCAGATCCACGGCGACTTCGGCTTTGTGTATGTCAACTCGCCGCACGTGGCGAACGCCAAGCTCTGGGAGATCTCGGGACATCTCGACTTCTACGCCGAGAACATGTACCCGGGCATGGAGCTGGACGGCTCAGAGCAGTATCGGGTGAAGCCGATGAACTGCCCGTTCCACGTTCTCGTCTACAAATCGCAGGCGCGTTCCTACCGGGATCTACCGCTGCGGCTGTCCGAGCTGGGGGCGGTGTATCGCTACGAACGCTCCGGTGTGCTTCACGGGCTTCTCCGGGTTCGCGGGCTGACGATGGACGACAGCCACACGTTCTGTACCCGCGAGCAGGTTGCCGAAGAGCTGGCGCGCCACCTCGACTTCGTGCTCACGCTGCTTGGCGAGTTCGGCTTCACCGACTTCGAGGCGGATCTGAGCACCCGTCCAGAGGAGAAATGGGTGGGCGAGCTGGAGCTGTGGGACATCGCCACCGAAGCGCTGCGGGACGCTCTAGTGAAGGCGGAAGTGCCGTTTCAAGTCGCCGAAGGCGAAGGCGCCTTCTACGGACCCAAGATCGACGTCCATATCCGCGATGCCATTGGGCGTCGCTGGCAGATGTCGACGATCCAGGTCGACTTCTCCATGCCGGAGCGGTTCGAACTCGAATATGCCACGTCGGGCAACGACCGCCAGCGCCCGGTGATGATCCACTCGGCCAAGTTCGGCTCCGTCGAGCGTTTCATCGGCGTGCTGGTGGAGCACTATGCCGGAGCTTTCCCGGGTTGGTTGTCTCCGGTCCAGGTCACGGTGGTGCCGGTAGCCGACCGCCATAATGACTATGCCGGTTCGGTTGCGGACACGCTCGGGGAAGCCGGGCTGCGAGTGCACGTCGATGTGACCGACGAGACCGTCGGAGAGAAGATCCGGCGGGCGATAACCCAGAAGCACCCGGTCGTGCTCGTCGTCGGAGACAACGACGTCGAGCGCCATTCCGTAGGCGTCCGGCTGCGCGGTGAGGACACCGAGCGGCGCGGGGTGCCCATCGACACCGCAGTCGAGGAGCTCGTTGCGGCGCTCGCCCCGCCGCGCTGACGCGTTCGTCAAGCCGAATTCCGCCCGTGTGGAGCTGCGGAGCAACTCCTAGGGAACACCGGCGGTGTCCCGAGCACAAACGAAAGGACATGGTCTTCGCGTAGCCATCCACGGTGGGTTAGTGTTCCGTATTCAGTGCCCCGGCTCGACCGGGCACGCGCTACGGCTGAATCTGGGAGGCGATCCATCGTGGAAACATCGGGTATCGCTTTGGCCGCGGCGCGCCACCCCCGGTTCTACGTTGGAGGCGTCAATTGAAGCTGCTGGTCAACGGCCTCTCGGCCGCCGTACGCAAATACCCCTGGTTCGTCGTCATTGCGACCGTCGTCATCGGAATGGTGATGGGCGGGCTTTCGGGACAATTCACGCCTGAAGAGGATTCCAACGACTCGTTCGCGCCGGACGCCCCTGAACTGGCGGCCGTCGAGCGGATCTCCGAGCTGTTCGGCGAGGATTCCACGGTCGGCGTGATGCAGGTCATCATTTCCGCTCCGGATGGCGGTGACGTCTTCTCGGCCGACGGTCTCAGCACAGTGCAAGCCGTATCCGAGCAGGTGCGTTCCGGGAAGCTATCGCAATACCTGATCCCCGAAGACCAGCAGCCCGCAGTCGTGAGCTTCCTGGCACCGGTTGAGCAAGCCGTCGCCCAGGGCCAGCCAATGCCGGCCTCGGATGCGGACGTTCGCCAGCTCTACCTGAGTGCCCTGCAGCAGATCCCCGCAGAGCAAGCCGGGTTCACCGCCCAGCTGATATCGGGGTCGGGAGATGCGACCACGCCCACAGCCGACAAGGGGCTGATGCTGATCTTCAACACGGCAGGGGCCGCGCTGGAGATCGAGCAGTTTGTTGACCTGTCCGCTGAGGCGGCGGATGAGATCAACACCGTCGCGCTGCCCGCCGGCTACTCGGCGGAGGCCTTCTCCTTCGAGTTGCTGTTCGCCGACCAGGACGAGTTCCAGGCAGAGATCGGGCGACTGTTCGCGACCGCCGGCCTGATCATCCTCGTCGTGCTGTCGATTGTGTTCCTCATCGTGCCGCGGCGCACCCGGAACCGGATTCTCGTGACCGCCGGAGTGCTCGGAATCGCCGCCGCGGTATTCGTCGCCATCCTGCCGACGCTGGCCACGATTCTCGACAGCGTATTCCCGGATGCTCTGAAGGACTGGCCATCGGGAACTCTGCTCCTCGTGGCCGTCGCAGTCGTCCTGCTGACATTCACCCTTTGGTCTGCTTCTTCGAACCGGCTGCGGCGTACCGTGGCCGACACTTTGATAACGCTGGTCACGATCTTCTTTGCGATCGGCATCATGAACGGCGTCGGGTACCTCGTCTTCACCGAGGCCTCTCCGATGGCGCAGATTCTCCCGATCCTTCTCATCGGTCTGGGGGTGGACTACTCCATCCACGTGACGACTCGTTACCGCGACGAAGTGTCCGAAGGGGCGACCGTCGACCGGGCCATCGCCCGGTCGGTCCGTACGGTGGGCGTTGCGTTGGTTCTGGCGACGGTCACGACGGCCGTTGGTTTTCTCACCAACCTGACCAACGAGATCCCGGCTCTGCGTGAGTTCGGTCTCCTCGCCGCGGTCGGCATCGTCGTCTCCTTCGTGCTGATGCTCACTTTTGTGCCGGCGGTGCGCGAGTTGCTCGACCGACGAGCGGAGCGCAGCGGAAGGCTGGACCGGGAAGCCCTGGTCGGCGGCGAAGCGCGCGCTCTGCCTCGCCTCATCGGCAGTACCTCCGGCCTGGCCACCAACTTCGCCGTCGGGACCATCGTCGTTTCTCTGGTCCTCGGCGGACTTGGTGCGTGGGGGGTCACTCAGCTCGAGACGAAGTTCAGCTTCCTCGACTTCATCCCCACGACGTCTCCGTTGCGCCAGACATTCGAGACGCTGCTCGGCGATTTCGGGGGCGGATTCGGGGAGACCACCCAAATCCTCGTCGAGGGCGATGTTGCCACACCGGATGCCTGGAACGCGATGGTGGCCGGAAACAGCAACCTCGTGGATACACCGAATGTCGTGACGTTCGCCGGGCAGCCGCAGGGGAGTTCCCCGGTGGCGACGATCGGAGCCCTCGGATCGCCGGACTCTCCGGTGTTCGATCCGGCCGTGGGGTCGGCCCTGGCCGGCGCCGGGATTGGCGCCGATTTCCTGGCACCGCCCGGAGCGGACTTGGCCTCGATCTATGAAGCGGCATTCGCGGCCGCACCGGACCAAATGGCGAGTGTCCTTCACCGCACCGGAGACGGATCGTATGGCGCGGCCCTCTTCGACATCACCACGCAGGCCGGAGAATCCGGCGCCAACGCCCTCCGCGCCGACGTCGGCGCGGACTTTGCTCCGGTCGCTCAGCAGGGCCTGAGTGCGGTGGCGACGTCGGACGAGATCATCAACGACGTGGTGGTGACGACTCTGCGTGACTCGCAGGTGTCGTCGCTCCTGTTGACGCTGCTGGTAGCCCTGATCCTGTTGGTCATCAACTTCTGGGTCGAGGCCCGTCGCCCGATGCTCGGCGTGATCACGACGCTGCCGGTCGTCCTGGTGGTCGCCCTGTCGTTTGCCCTCATGGTCGTGTTCGGGATCCCGTTCGGCCCCGTGACGGCGACGATTGCGGCCCTTGCCATCGGCATCGGTATTCCGTACATGATTCATATCACTCATCGCTACCTCGAGGAGCGCGCCCGCCACCGCGACGCCGCGGCGGCGATCAAGTCAACGCTCACCCACACCGGGGGAGCGTTGGCCGGTTCGGCGGTCACCACGATCGCCGGGTTCGGGATCCTCGTGACGTCCACCACGATCCCGTTCCGCCAGTTCGGGTTCGTCACCGCATACACGATCCTGCTGGCCATGCTGGCCGCGGTGCTCGTGCTGCCTTCGCTGCTTTACGTGTGGGATGGGTACCACCGCAAACGCGGCGAGAAGCCGTTCGATGAGGCGATCCTCTACGCCGCCATCGACAAGCCGGAGGGCCTGCCGGAGGAGTGGAAGGCGGCTACCCTGATCGATGAGCCGGCGCCGTCGGAGCAGCAACGCCTTCGCTGACATTGCGCGGTGTACCCGGGCACGGCATCTCGCGCCCTATCTGAGAACCCAACCCCCGCGGGCGACGACGCCACGCGGTTGCATCACTCGGCGTGGCAGCCGGTATGTGAAGCGACCGCAACACTTCGGATACCGGTGATGCTGAACGCGACGACGTGTTCCGCAGTGGCACCTTTGACATAGACTCGAGTACCACCGTACCTAGTTTTGACACCCAAGGCGGCAATGACATCGGCTGCCTCCACGGCGGCATAGGTATTCAGTCGGATGGAGGAGCGGGTCCCTCTCCATGGGTCTGGAAGCAACAGATAACACAGCTCCTCGAAGCTGCTTAGCTCCAGATCCTCCGGCGCCACTCCGGCAGACTCGAACGCAGCCACGATCTCGATCTGAATGCCAGCCGCTTCGGCAGCCCGCTCGGTAGCCGATCCGCGCGGGATCGCCAGCACGGTCACTACTACCGAAGCGACGCTCAATGCCACCAGCAGCCCGGTCACCCAGGAGCTGGCGCGAGACTTCGCCTCCGAGCCGGGAACCGGAGGCGAGACTCCACGGATCAGCGCTCCGTAGCAACAGCGGGGCTGTCCCCCAACCGCCCTGACCTGCAGCCCAGGCCCTTCCCGTGTTCGACGGGATCAGCCTCCGGGCACGGTCTCCAGGATGTCGCGCACGGCCGCCGAATCGACGATTTCGTGGCCTCGCCTGCCGTGCCACCGATCCCAGAGGACGAGCAGCGACGGCAACACCAGCACCGATCCGATGAGAGCGACGATTATGGCCCAGAACGTCACCTCGCCAAACTGCTGGAACGGCTTCAGAGTCGATGTCATGAGGATCCCGAATCCCGCCGCGGTCGTGAATGCCGAACCGGCCAGCGCACCGCCGGTGTGCGTCGTGGTGGACTTGATTGCATCCTCAGGCGTGTCGTGGCGGAGCCGGTCCTCCTGGTATCGGTGGGTGATGTGAATCGTGTAGGGGACGCCGATTCCGATGGCGAGGTTGGCGATCATCGCCGTCACCGGGTTGAAGGGAATCCCGCGGGCCGCCATCACGCCGAACACCAGCAAGACGATCAAGATGACGGGGATGATCGTGATGACACCGAGGAACGGCCGGCGCGACTCGTACCAGAAGTTGATGACCAGGATGATCCCGGCAACGAGAACGGTCAGGCCGAGCGAACCGAGCTGCGAGTCCTGAAGCTCCTTGGCCACACCCTGGCTGATGATGTTCTGATTCGTGGCGACCGTTGTCGCTCCCGCCTCACGGACCGGGGCAAAGGCATCGACGAGATCGTCGCGCAGCGCCAGCGCGCCAAACTCTCCGGCCTGGGTGGAGACCCCCACGTCGAGGTAGCGGAACTCGCCTTCCACCTCGGCGATGACTCGGCGCATGGCGTCCGGTGACGCGGCCAGCGCCTCCCGGTACAGCGTGGCAACGTCGGTGTCGGGGGTAACGGTGAGGTCCGGCTGCAAGCCGGCGGCGAACGCCTGTTGGGCGAACTCAGGGTTGAAGGTTTCCAGGTCACCGCCCTGGTCGGGAGGGGCGACCAACTGGGCGATGACGGAGAGCGGGGACTCGGCGGCGGCGCGGGGGCCGAACTGGACGACATTGTCGACCTGGCCGAGAGCCGCCCAGCTCGCGGCGAGGGCGTTGTGGATCGCGGGAGTCGCCACGTCACCTTCAATGATGACCTCCGTCTCCTCGCCGAACCCGCCTCCGAACTCGTCGGTGATGGTGTTGAACGTCTCGAGAGCCGGAGCGTCCTCCGGCAGGAAGTCGGTGAAGCTGAACTCGGTATTGAGCTCGGTGAATCCGTACACGCCGAGCCCGGCCAGCACGCCGGCGATGATGAGCGTCGTGAACGCGAACCGTTCCGCCAGCACCGAGGTAGCGCCCATGAGCCGGGGGAGGACGCGGTCGCCCTGGTGACCGAACGCGGCCGTCGCCAAGGTCCCGGCGGATTCGGCACTCCCGTCGAGGAGCACGCGGACCGACGGCACCACCGTCAGCATGAGCACGAAGGCCGACGTGATCCCCACTGCGGCGAGGATGCCAAAGTCGGCTATGGCCGTGATCGGATTGAACGCGTTCGTCAGGAACCCGATTGAGGTAGTCACCGTTGCCAGGACCAGAGCGATCCCGACCGTCCGTGTGGCCCGGCTCGCCGACTGTTTGACCGCGCGGCCCTCGCCGAGCTCCTCGCGGTACCTGCTCGTCGTGTGGATGGCGTAGTCGACGCCGAGCCCGATCAACAGAATCGGGATGATCTGGAGTATCTCGTTGAAGTTGCCGATCAGGCCGAGGTACTTCGGCCCGAGCAGGACGCCGATGCCGTTCATCCACGAGATGGACATGATGATGACGAGCATCGTGAGACCCATGTCGGCCCACGAACGGCGCCAGCGGGCGAACCGCGCCCACGTTGCCGCCAACGCCGTGACCACGACGAAGACGACCGGGACCACGGCCCAAGCTGCCGGGTCGGCGGAAGCGAGCGCCAGTATCAAGGCGAGTGACGCCGCCACGGCCGCGCCCACGATGGCACCGTTGCGGACGGCGCCCGGCCATTCGCGGGAACGGCCGTAGTAGCCCGACGCGTGCTTGCGAGTCCAGTAGACGAACAGCAGGATCAAGACGATGATCCCGAAGGCCGTGCCGAAGAGGCGGCCGATCTCGGACTGGAACTCATCGGCGTTGGCGAACAGGAGAGCGAACGAGAAGGCGGCCGCATCGCTGGCCGTCGTCTCGACCGCGGCGATCGATTCGGCCATGTCGACCTCTTTGGCCTGCAGGATCGTCAGATCCGGGTCGTCGAGGTCGGCGACGTTGAGGAACACGACGATCAACCCCGTGGCGGCGGTGACCTGGTCGATATATGAGCTCGCTCCGAACAGGCCGGTGAACAGCCCGGATATTTCGGGTGGCAGGGCGGCGACTCCCTGCGTGAAGGCCTCCTTGACGTTGGCATCGGTGACGTTGGCGACGATCGTCTCGAAGGGGATCCCCATCTCGGTAGCCCGGAACGACAGCGCCTGAACCACCGGGTCCATGTAACCGACGATGTCGCCTCCGACCCGTCCGGCGAGGAGATCCGCCACGTCGCTCTGGCGAATTGCGTCCTGCACCGCCAGGTAGTCCGTCAGCCCGGCTGCTGTCAGCAGATCACCGTTCCGGGCCGTCATCACGATCTGTACGGGCTCTTCCGAGTTGTCCGAGAAGTAGTCGGCGATGACGTCCAGGGCGAGGAACTCCGGCGAATCGGGGGAGAAGCCCTCGTTGCCCATTGCCGTCTCTTGATACTGAATGAAGTAGCCGAAAAAGAGGGTCACGGCGATCGCTCCCGCAAGCACTCCCCAAGGAGAACGTCTCACCAGACCGGACATGAAACTGACGAACCACTTCACAGGAAGGACCCTTCGAATGAAACCAATGAGGCCGGGACGCCCGCCGCGGCCCGCTAGAGACTACGCGAACGCCATGGGGACACAAGTTCGATCGCCCGGAGTGCCGCGGCTAAGCGTTCCCCGGCGGCCCTGGGCAACCTCGGCTGCAGGATGCTCAGCGCCCCACGGGGGCTAATGTCGCGCCGTATGGTCAACGACGAGCCACAGCCGCGCCGCATCGAGATATCCCGTGACGTTGCCGAGGCCGCCGCGGTTCCGGACGATCTCCAATCGCTCGTCCTCGAGCCGTACGCGGTGCCCAACACCAGGCAACGACGCCGGGCCGGAGCGGTGTACCTGGCGGCCGCTGTCATCACCGCCGTCGGGATCGTGCTGGGGCTGCCCGATGGTATGTGGTTGTTGGCCACACTGTTCATCGCCATCGCCGGCTACCACTGGCTCGGTGGCTGGGATTTGATGGTCATGGACGGCGCCGCCCTCGAGATCGCCAACCGCCACGCCGAGTTTCCCGCCGGGCACGCTTCGGCCGCCCTCAACTTCCAGGGTTGGCGGGCTCGCCCGATCTGGAACGTCCTCATGTTCTCCGCAGACGACCCACCATCTCAACGCGGCCTGGTCCGGGTGGACGGGATCACCGGCGAAGTGGTCGGGAGCTACGTGGAAGATATCGATCAAATCACGATTTGATCGAACTCCTACCGTTCTGCGATCGGCTTGAACTCCCGGCTCACGACTCCCTCGTAGACCTGGCGGGGGCGTCCGATTCGGGTGGCGGGGTCGTCGTGCATCTCGATCCAGTTGGCGATCCAGCCGGGCAGCCGGCCGATAGCGAAGAGCACGGTGAACATCCGCGTCGGAAACCCCAGCGCCCTGAAGATGATGCCGGAATAGAAGTCGACGTTCGGGTAGAGGTTGCGGCTCACGAAGTACTCGTCCTCACGGGCGACTATCGCGAGTTTCTTGGCGATTTCGAGCAGCGGGTCATCTTTGCCCATCCTCGCCAAGACGTCGTCGGCGAACGTCCTGAGGATCAACGCCCGTGGGTCGAAGTTCTTGTAAACACGATGCCCGAACCCCATCAGGCGGAACTCATCGTCGGGGTCCTTGGCCCGGGCAACGGCTCTATCGACGGTCATCTCCGGGTCGTCGTGAATCGCAGACAGCATCTCGACCACGGCTTGATTGGCGCCGCCGTGCAGCGGGCCCCACAGAGCGTTCATCCCGGCCGAAACCGAGGCGAAGAGGTTGGCGTGGCTCGAGCCGACGAAGCGTACGGTCGCGGTTGACTGGTTCTGCCCGTGGTCGGCGTGGAGGATCAGCAGCACGTTGAGTGCCTTGACGATCAGCGGATCGATCTCGGTTTCTTCAACCGGCAGGCCGAACATCATGTTGAGGAAGTTCTCGACGTAGGTCAGGTTGTTGCGCGGGTAGATGTAGGGCTGGCTGATGGACTTCTTGTAGGCCCAGGACGCAATGGTCGGCATCTTGGCGATGAGCCGGATGGTGCTTTGCTTGATCGCTTCAGCGCTCTTGGGGTCGTAGTAGGCCTCGTAGAAGGCCGAGATCGCATTTGTTGCCGACGACAGGATCGCCATCGGGTGCGCCGAGCGCGGGAAAGCATCGAAGAAGCGCTTCATCTCCTCGCTGAGCAGCGTGTGCATCTTGATCGTGCCGGTCCACTCGTCGAGCTCTCTTTGGTTCGGCAAGTCACCGAAGAGCAGCAAGTAGGCGACTTCGAGGAAGGTGCAGCTCGCGGCGAGATCCTCAATCGCGTAACCGCGATGTCGCAGGGTGCCCTGGGCGCCATCGACATAGGTGATCGAGGTTCGGGTGCTCGCCGTGTTGGCGAAACCCGGGTCGTAGGTGACGACCCCCAAACTCTGCAGCAGCTTCGAGATGTCTACGGCGGGGGTGCCTATGGACGCTGCCCACGTCGGGAGCTCGAGCTCTGAGTCGCCGACCGGTATCTTTGCGTTCGTCGGGGAAGAGCTATCTGTCATCGCTTCTGGATCCTCCTCTAGTGGCACCGCCTTCCCGGAGCTGGCCGGTGAGCTGCTGCCTGACGAGTGTAGCGAGCGGTATAGGGTGTCAGGGCCGTGGTAGTTTTTTGCCCGGGAAGGAGACCAATTGCTGGATCTCAGGGGTCGATCTCGGCTGGCGCCGATACTCGACCCGATCGCATCGCTACTCGGGAAGATGCGACTCACGCCGACGATCGTCACCGTGCTCGGACTCCTCGTCACGATCGTTGGGGGAGTCCTCATCGCGTCCGGACGCTACGTGGCCGGGGCCTCCGTGTCCGGGGCCGGGTCGCTGCTGGACACACTGGACGGGGCTCTGGCGCGCATGCAGGGGACCGCGTCCGACAAAGGTGCCTTCATCGACACCATGTCCGACCGTTTCGGAGAGGTGGCAGTTCTCGCCGGCCTGGCGTTCAGTTTGCGCTCTGACGAAACGGGTCTGATGTTGTGTGTGTTCGCGTTGACCACTTCGCTGCTCATTCCCTACGTTCGATCCAAGGCCGAGAGTTGGGGGGCCGAGGGCCGCGGCGGCTGGATGGGTCGCGCCGAGCGAGTGATCCTGGTGTTGCTCGGCGTCGGTCTATCCGGCCTTGGTTTGCCCGTGCTGCACCCGATGTTGTGGATCTTCATCACGCTCACCACCTTCACCGTGGCCCAGCGGATCAGGAATACCTGGCGCCAGCTCGACTGATGGGTGATTGGCCTCTCTACCTCGTGTACCGGGTCTTCTCCGGGTTGTTCGGGTTGCTACCCGAGCCGGCCATGCGCCGTTCCGGCGAAGCCGTGGGCAAGCTGGCGTGGCGTCTCGCGAGATCGCGCCGCCGGCTGGTGGAGCGCCATCTCGGCCGAGTCGTCGGCGGAGACGGTGACGTCGTCGAACTGGGCAAGGCCATGTTTGCCAGCTACGGGCGTTATTGGGCGGAGGTGTTTTGGACGCGGCCGCGCCGCAAGGCGCAGATCGTGGCCGGCTGCACCGTCGAGGGCGAGGAACTCATCCATCAGGCGGTGGCGAAGGGCGCCGGCATCGTTCTGGCGCTTCCCCACATGGGCAACTGGGAGTCGGCCGGGGCCAAGGCCGAAGCGATCGGAATCCCGGTGCTGGCCGCCGCCGAGGGTCTCAGCAACGAGAAGATCGTCGACTGGTTCGTTGCGGTACGCCGCGACCTCGGCATCGAGACCGTGATCATGGGCAAGGGCTCCGTCACCGCCGCGCTGGCGAGACGGTTGAAGGAGGGGGGCACAATCGCGTTGCTCTCCGACCGCGACGTGTCGGGCCGTGGTGTCGCCGTCGAGTTCTTCGGGGAGGAGACCACGATGCCGGCGGGCCCCGTCGCCCTGGCGGAGCGCACCGGGTCGGTGCTCTTGCCGGTCGGGTGTTACTTCGTGGCAGGAGGGGGCCACCGCTTCGTCGTCAAGCCACCACTCGAGCTCCCGACAACCGGTTCACGCGAGGCGCGAGTAGCCGCGGGCACTCAGGCGTTCGCGACCGTGCTCGAGGACCTGATTCGCGAAGCACCCCAGGATTGGCATCTGTTCGTGCCCAACTGGCCCAGTGACCGTGAGGTCATGGGATGACGGCGCAATGAAGATCGCGCACGTTTGCCCCTACGACATCGGCCGCTTCGGGGGAGTCCAGAACCAGGTGACATTGATGGCGGCGACGCTGCGCGGGCGGGGCCACGACGCCTGGGTGGTCGCCCCGGGTGAGTCCGATCAGCCACTGCGCTCACTGGGCCGCTCGCGCAACTGGGTTGTCAACGACTCGACGGCTCCCATCAAGTTGAGTCCTCTGGTGGCCCGGGGTGTACGAGCCGCGGTGGCGGATGCCGACGTCGTCCACGTTCATGAGCCGCTGATGCCTCTCGTGTCGCTGGCGGCGCGTTGGAGTGACCGGCCGCTCGTGGGGACTTTCCACGCCGATCCTTCACGGCTGGTGAGATCGCTCTACCGGCGGTTTGCGCCCC